>JAACJX010000628.1 GCA_014237545.1 Ardenticatenia bacterium
AAATTCCCCAGTGAATTTAATCTTATAAGCCGTTCGTTGGTTGGTCGCCAACCATTCCGTACTTCAGCCGCGACAAGGAACTCTAACTAGTTTAGCATTTCTTACCGAGCTTTTTCGCATGAATCCGGGAAGTACTCATTATGGTAGGGGATAGTGTAACGTTGTTTCTGTAATTTCTGGCAAGAAGGCCATGGAGTATCCTAGGAGTTACCACAACAAACTAGGAGGACCCCATGACCCTCGAAGCNGATTGTACCTTACCAGAAGAATTACTTGAACAGATCGCCCAACAAGGGCTGGATGTGCTGCCGGCCCTCATCCGGACCATCATCAACACGGCGATGCAAATCGAGCGGCAAACCTACCTGGGCGCCGGGCCGTANGAGCGGTCGGAAGAACGGCAGGGACATGCCAACGGCTACAAGCCCAAGACGATGACCACGCGAGTTGGCAAAATCACCTTTGATGTGCCTCAAGTGCGGGATGGCGGNTTCTACCCGCAATCACTGGAGAAAGGCNTGCGCAGCGAGCGGGCATTGAAGCTGGCGCTGGCCGAGATGTATGTCCAGGGGGTNTCGACNCGNAAGGTGGCGGCCATCACTGAGCGNCTGTGCGGCACAGAGATTTCGTCGGCGCAGGTGAGCCGGGCCACAGCCGAGCTGGATGANCAGTTTGCCGCCNGGCGNGNGCGGCCCCTGGGNCAGATGCGTTATCTTTACCTGGACGCTCGCTATGAAAAAGTGCGNCAGGACGGCCAGGTGCGGGATGCGGCGGTCCTGCTGGCCATGGGGGTCAACCGGGAAGGCAAACGGGAAGTGCTGGGCGTTTCCATCTCCCTGGGCGAGCATGAAGTGCACTGGCGCACCTTTCTGAAGAGCCTGGTCGCCCGCGGACTGGCCGGCGTGGAACTGATCATCGCCGATGACCACAGCGGTTTGCAAAAGGCGCGAAAGGCTGTCTTTGGCGGGGTGCCCTGGCAACGATGTCAATGTCACTTGCAACGCAATGCGCAAGCCTACGTGCCCCGGCGGGCCATGAAGCAGGAGGTCGCCGCCGATATTCGCGCCATCTTCAATGCCGCCACCCGACAGGACGCGGACACCTTGCTGGCGCGAACGGTTGCCAAATATGCGCCGCAGGCATCCGCCTTGGCCGACTGGTTGGAGGAGAATATCCCGCAGGGCTTGACCATTTTCGCTTTCCCCTCCGAGCACCAGCGCCGGCTCCGTACCACCAACAGCCTGGAGCGTCTCAATCGAGAGATTCGCCGTCGCTCAAGAGTGGCCATGTTGTTTCCTAACGAGGCTTCTTGTCTNCGGCTCGTGACAGCCGTCGTTATGGAGATAAGTGATGAATGGCAAACCGACCGGGTTTACNTCCGGTTGGACGAGCTATAGTTTTTAATGTTCAGGTGACTTCTGGATTTCCTTTTTACAGAAAGAATGTTGCTTTATCTGGCTTCGTGGGCTATTATTATTTTTCGCAGAGAGGTGAACACATCCTCCGCTTCTCTCATGACATAGTCAACAAAGCACAGCGTTCGTTAAAAAGCCTCAACATCGGCCGAAGCCCAGGCACTACGAGCTTGATCGGGGCGCGTTGACCAAGCACCATCAATCAAGCCTGACCAGGAAGGGTCAAGCGCCGACTTGGCCCATTCGGCCCCCCCCCGCACGCTTTGATCCCGGACAACCCCGCTGCAGATCATGCAGCATACGGCAGTAACTCAGGACGATGAAGCCTGATAGAAACGGTTCTTGTAGCGGGTTGGGTCACGCAGCACCTCATTTCCCCAGCGGATCAGCGTTTGGTAGATTTCGGCTCGCAGCAGTTGATCCGATATCGAATCCACCAGGGTATCTGGAGGTGACCCGGATAGCCGGATGCCCTGCCCACCAACTCGTCGAGAACGTCGTTGAGTTCAGCGTAGGGTGTCGGGTCATGACAGACGAACGCTCTAAGTCCGTGTCTAGCGCAGGCATAGCTGAACCTTGCGGTACAGCCAGTCTATACAGGCTGATTGAAAATACTA
>JAACJX010000121.1 GCA_014237545.1 Ardenticatenia bacterium
CGTGGCCGTGGGGGTCGGCGTCGATGGTGACCCCACGGAGAACGTGTGGCTATAGGTCGCGTCGTTGAATTCCACCTCGAACCGCCACGTGCCGGTCTGGACATCGGCCGGAAAATCGAACGCCCACCACCAGTAAGACAGGGTGTAGTGGGGCCGGGCAGCGCTGTGGCTCCACTGGGCGTAGATCGCGCCGTCCGGGGTGATGATGCGGTACAGGCTCGACTTGCCCTCGACCTGGTCGCGGTAATAAGCCGAGAAGGTGATCCGGTCACCCGGCTGGAACTGCGTCGACTCGTTGGGCGTGTCGGGATGGGGGCAACTGCTCCAACTGACGGCCGCCGTGCCCGTGGCCAACCGGTTGATGCCCGAGTCGTAGTAGTTGCGCTGCGACGACCACCAGGAGCCGCCCGGCAGCGCGTTGCAACTNCCGGCATAGGGATCGACCAGTTGNCCGGCGTCATACANTTCAAAGTGCAGGTGCGGCCCGGTCGAGTTGCCGGANCTGCCGACCGCGCCCAGGTATTCCCCGGCGGCCACCGTCGCGCCGANNNCCTTNGACGTCACCGAGCCGCGCTTCAGGTGGCCGTACCAGGCGACGGAGCCGTCGGCGTGGCGCACGTAGACGGCGTTCCAGCGGTTGCTGTTGAAGGTGCANCTCTGGTCGGGGTTGCCGTCGGTGCGGCCAATGATCACGCCCGGGGCCGCGGCCACCACTTCCACGTCGCCGGCGGCCATCTTGTTCCAGGCGAACGGCCAGAGATAGNAGTCCGTGCCCTGGTGGTTGTAGCCGGAGTAGGAGTCGTAGGTACGGCCGCCGCAGGCGTAGTCGAGCAACTGGTTGGGGTAGCCGGCCGCGTGGTCGACGAAGCCGGTGACGGCATGAAAGCCGGGGTCGGCAAAGCCGCCGCGNCCCCGCAGCGGCCAGCCGAGCGACACGCGATCGGCGGCCCGGCTATCCGGCAGCCGCCCCTCGGCCCGCAGCCGTGCCGTGTTGGCCGCCAGCATCGCTTCGATCTCACCCCGTTCGGCATCGGTGATGTGGTCGGCCTCGGGTAGCACATACTCCCCGCCGCCCGACGCGACGGCCGCCGGCCGCTCCGGCTGCGAGGCGACGGGACGGNCGGCGAGCAGTATGACGAGGGCGATGAGGACGGACGACAGACCACAAACGACGGACCACGCGACGCCCCTCTCCCGTCTACAATAAGGAATTAACGCCACGACGCAAAGGCGCAAAGGCGCAGGGAAAACATTGCGTCCTGGCGCCTTTGCGTCTTTGCGTTGGCCTCTTGGGTCGGCGGTCGGCGGTCGATCGTCCGCGGTCTTCCTGTCCATATCCGCTCCCATTCTAACTCACCCCATCCCGTTTGCTCGTGCCCATTCCGTGAATTGTGCATATAATCACATTGGCTTACTGGCCGGCACATTACCCTGCGACCACCCGCTCCTATGATTGACGAAAAGACGGTCTGGGACGACATCTGGCCGGTTGTCGAGCGACTTATCTCCGCCGCCGTAGCCGAAGACCCCCCAGACCCTGCGACAACTCCTGCACCCCCACGGACAGGCCTCCGACGCGCTGGATATGTTCGGTCCCGTCGTGTTCGATATCCTGCTGAAGACTGTGCTCGGCCGCGACCGGCTGGGCCTGACGCGNGCCATCGAGGGCGACGGCGGCGATACGGTNTTCATCGAGTACGCCTGGCCCGACCCAGCGACCCGGGGCAGCTACACGGCCGTCGACCTGGTCGCCGCGCGGCTGGCGCGGGCTGAGGACGGCTGGCGCGTCGCGGAGNTCAACCCGGCCAGCGCCGACCTGCCGCTGAACGGCATGCGNGCNACAAGCATCCTGGCCGGCACGCAGGTGATGAATGAGGACGGCAAGCTGCCCTCCGAGCCGTGGATCCTGCCCGTGGCCCTCTACGCCGGGCTGCTGCAACTGCCGCTGATGCCGGGCGCGGCGGCCGATCCGGTGGAAGCGCTGCTGCTGCCCGGCCTGCAGGCGCGGCAGTTCGGCTTCCTGCCGCAGCTCTACGCCCGCCGCCTGTGGCGCGATTTCGCCGNCGNCGCAGGNGANGANNTNGACCCGGCCGACCGGCCCGGCGCGTGGGCGGCGGCGGTCGAGGTGATCATGGGCGAGCAGTCGAACCGCGGCGAGACGCAGGCCGCCGTTGGCCGCCACTATCGCGCCTCGCTGGGGGCCGTGGCCGGAAGAACCAAAGAAATCCGGCGCGTGTTGGGCATCGAAGGCTTCGACGCGCGCTACAGCGACTTGAGTACAACAGAAATTGTCTATAAGGAGTCAGACGAATGAACAAGAAGACTGTTACTGATATCGACGTCAATGGGAAGAAAGCGTTTGTGCGGGTCGATTTCAACGTCCCGCTGAGCAGCAAGGACCCGAACGCCAACATCACCGTCACCGACGACACGCGCATCCGCGCCGCNCTGCCGACGATCAATTACCTGCTCGACCACGGCGCGGCCGTGATCCTGGCCTCGCACCTGGGCCGGCCCAAGACGGCCGACGACGTGCAGTTCGCCATGAAGCCGGTGGCCGCGAAGCTGGAAGAGATCACCGGCCGCNCGGTGNAGTACGTGCCGGCCGTGATGAGCGACGAGGTGAAGGCGGCCGCGGCGGCGCTGAAGCCGGGCGAGATCCTGCTGCTGGAGAACACCCGCTTCCACCCCGGCGAGAAGAAGAACGACCCGCAACTGGGGGCCGATTTCGCCTCGCTGGCCGACGTCTACGTGGACGATGCTTTCGGCAGCGCCCACCGGCCNGACGCCAGCGTCGACGGCGCGGCCTACGCCATGCGCNAGAAGGGCGGCCCNGNNGTNTCCGGCTTCCTNATGAACGCCGAGATCTCGGCCCTGGGCGTGGCCGTGGAGAACCCGCCGCGGCCCTATGTGGCCATCATGGGTGGGGCGAAGATCTCCGACAAGATCAAGCTCATCGAGAACCTGCTGGACAAGGCCGACAAGATCCTCATCGGCGGCGGCATGGCCAACACCTTCCTGAAGGCCCAGGGCCACAACATGGGCAAGTCACTGGTCGAGGAAGAGGCGCTGCCGGAGGCCAAGCGGCTGCTGGAGATGTCGGCCGACCGGCTCATCCTGCCGGTGGACGTGGTCACAGCGACCGAGGTATCGGCCGACGCGCCGTCGGAGGTCGAGATGATCTGGGCNCTGTCGCCGGACAAGATGGCGCTCGACATCGGCCCGGCCACGCTGGAGCGCTTTAACGCCGAGCTGCAAGGGGCGCAACTGGTGGTCTGGAACGGCCCGATGGGCGTGTTCGAGGTGGCCCAGTTCGCCAACGGCACGAACCAGCTGGCCCACATGCTGGCGGCGATGGTCGACAACGGCGCGACGGTGATCATCGGCGGCGGCGACTCAGCGGCGGCCGTGCGCAAGGCGGGCCTGACGGACAAGATGACCCACGTCAGCACCGGCGGCGGCGCGAGNCTGGAATTGCTGGAAGGGCGGCAGCTGCCCGGCGTGGTGGCGCTGGACGAGAAGTAACACCAAGACCTCAGAGGTTTCGGAAACCTCTGAGGTCTTTTAGTTTCGCAATTCCCCCAACCGATGCCGCTGCCACAACCGCTCGGCCGCCAGGGCCGCTTCGACCTCTTCCGGACGGCTAGCCCGGTGGATGGCCTGGAGGGCGTAGGCGGCCGCGCCGGGCGCGTGGGTGATTACGTGCGCCGTGGCCACCGCCTGCCCCGCGGCCCGAGCGGCCGATCGCGCCGGGCTGTCCTCGCCCACCTCGCGCGCGGCGGCGTGGGCATCAAGCGACGCCTTGCGGATGACCCCCATGTGGAACTCACCCGTATTGATCCACGCCTGCAGCGTTTCTAATGCCCGGCACGGCCGCGGGTCGCCGGGAACGGCCGTCTCGTAATAGGGCAGCACCCGCTCGGCGCAGTCGATGGCCCAGGCGGCCAGGGCTTTANGATCGATTCCCTCGACGAGCGCGCGCAGTGGCTCGACCTCGNCGANGAGAGAAAATTTTGGATGTGGCATGGGGCGGTTCCTGGTTGGACGGATTTTCGCGGTTGGTTAACTATAGCCATATAGACGTAACCTCACAAACGGGCTTGGCACGATCATTCTGCGAAACTGGTTTCTTCGTCATCTTCCGCTATAGTCTCCCCACGTTAAACCCATCGCCGCTTGAAGGGCCTGATCAACGATGACCCAATCACACGAACTCTCGCTGACCCCCGCCAACCGCCTGCGCCTGGCCGAGGCCTTCCGNCACAANNNGCGCGTCGACTNCTCCCTCGACTGCGTCATCGAGGGCCAGATGGGCCGGGCCTACGTCGATGATCCGGCGAACCCTTCCGCCTGGCGCGTCACTGTCGGCCCTTTCTGGTACTTCGCTGGCGACGCAGATAGCCGTGGCGGTCGCGCCCTGCTGGCCGAGCTGCCGCCCTGGAACCTGCTGATGCCCTCGCCGCCCGAATGGGCCGCCGCAGCTAAAAAGACATTTGGCGACCGGCTGGTGACCTTCCCGCGCTACAGCTTCGACGCCGGGAGCCTGTCCGAAAGCCACCTGAGCGCCATCCTCGATGCCTCGCCCCACCGNGACCGCGTCCGGCGCGTCGACGCGACGCTGCTGGCCATGCCCGACAACATGGTCGAGTTCGAGGACTTTGACTCGGCCGACGACTTCCTGGCGCGCGGCGTCGGCTACACGCTGCTGGAGAATGGCCGGCCGNCCGGCGCGGCGTATTCCTCGCTGGCGTGCAGCCGCGGCATCGAGGTCAGCCTGTTCGTCGACGAGCCATACCGGCGGCGCGGCATCGCCACGGCCCTCTCGGCCGCTCTCCTGCTGGAGTGCGTCCGGCGCGGGTTGCGACCCAACTGGGATGCAGCCAATCTCGAATCATGCGCCCTGGCCGAGAAGCTGGGTTATACGCCGGCCGGAACCTACGAGTCGTACTACTACCCGGCTGCGGCGGCGTAGCGCGATCTATTAACTCGCGGCGATTTGGCAAATCGCCCTACAAGGAGCATTCGATGCACGGACTGATCGGCAAAATGATCGCCGTCCCCGGCCAGCGCGAGGCGTTGATCGCCATCCTGCTGGAAGGGATTGCCGGGATGCCCGGCTGCCTCAGCTACATCGTCGCCGGCGACCCGGCCGACGAGAACGCCATCTGGATCACCGAGGTCTGGGACAGCGCCGAAAGCCACCGCGCCTCGCTGTCGCTGCCGGAAGTGCGCGAGGCGATCAATCGCGCCCGGCCACTGATCGCCGGGTTCGGCGACTCGGTGACGACCGAGCCGGTGGGTGGCGTGGGAGTGAGCACGGCCGNNNGACTCCTCAACCGCTCCATGCCGCCCGGCGCGATCATCCCCGAACTGGCCTACGCCGACGTNGACGNGGCCGCNGCCTGGCTGNGCGCGACGTTCGGCTTCCGCGAGCGGCTGCGCATCGGCANCCACCGNCGGCANCTNGTCTACGAAGGCGAGTCGGTCATCGTCACCGACGCGGCCGGCGNGGAACNNCCGGNGGGCCACTCNNTCATGNTGCGCGTGGCCGACGTGGANGCGCATTTTGCTCGTGTAAAGCGATCNGGCGCGCGTNTCATCGGCGGGCCGGAGACCNACTTTTTCGGCGAGCGGCAATANTCCGTCTACGACATCGGCGGCCACGTCTGGACCTTCAGCCAGTCAGTGGCCGACGTCGCGCCGGAGGATTGGGGCGGCGTCCTGATAGAGCCGTAAACCGCGTGGTCATCGCCGAGACNAAACGCCTCATCCTGAGGCATTTTGAACCGTCCGATCTCGCCGCCCTGATGGGTGTTTTCGGCGATCCGGAGGTCATGCGCTATGGCGACGGCCCGCAGCCGCCGGCGTGGGTGCGTGGCTGGCTGGCCCGCGCTCTAGAGAGTTACGAGCGGCGCGGCTACGGCCCGTGGGCCGTCGATGAGAAGCGCCGCGGTGACCTCATCGGTTACTGCGGCTTGTTCCACTTTCCTGACATCAACGGCCGCGCGGAGGTCGAGATCGGCTACCGGCTGGCGCGGGCGTGGTGGGGCCGTGGCTACGCGACCGAGGCCGTCATCGCTGCCCGCGAGTATGCGTTCAAAACTCTGGGCATTCCCCGGCTCATTGCCCTGATCGATCCGGCCAATGGGGCCTCAACCCGCGTGGCCGAGAAGGCAGGCCTGCGCCAGGAGGGGGAAGTGATGCTGGCGGGCTACGACCATCCGGATTTCGTTTATTCGATCAATAAGCCCGCGTAGGGCAAAAGAGTTGCGCCCTGCCGCTCCGCACCCCGCCATTCACTTTACACCTCTATCATAAACCGGTTAACGCCGAATATATATTTCGATAGACGCCAGCCACCGGTCGTTTCTGCTATGGTAAGAACGGTGCGGCGGCCATTGCCCCACCCCGGCCGCCGCGGGAAGGCAGTCATGCAAAAGATCGATCGCGACAACGCCCTGACCATCGCCGCGGC
>JAACJX010000120.1 GCA_014237545.1 Ardenticatenia bacterium
AACCGGCTAGAGTTTCTGCGAGGCATGCCGGCCGTCGCGCTGCTGCTGGCGGCCGCGTTCGTCGCGGTGGTGGCCTGGGATTTGCGACCGGCAGCCGTCGCGCTCCTCGCCCAATACCTGGTGGCCGGATTTCTGTTCGTCGATGTGCTCGATCACCGGCTGGCGTTCGTCTACGCCCTGGCCGGGCTATTCGTGACGGCCATCCTGATTGTCACGGGATGGCAAACCAATTGGGGGCGGCCGCCATCAGGCTTGACCCCAGAAGAAGCGACGCGGCTGGGCCTGTCCCGTTCGCGCCGCATAGGCCCTTTTTCCATTAGCGCGCGCGCCCTTGTGCGGCTGGCTCTGTCGGCCGTAGTCGCGGTGGTCGCGCTATCGGTGGCGCGTTCGCCCGGCGTCTTGCAGGCGGTGATCCCCGTCGAGCTGGCCTACCTGGAGCCGGCCATCATCGGCCTAATAGGCCTTGGCCTGGTTGGCCTGGCGACCTCAACCGATCCGCTTCCCGGCGGCATTGGCCTGCTGGTCTTCCTGACGGGCTTCGGGCTTTTCTACGGCTTCCTCGACCAGTCCCTGGCGATGACCGTCGCGCTGGTCGTGGCCCAACTGGTCGTTGCGCTGGCCGTGGCCTATCTAGCCCAGGCCCGCTATCTGCCGGCCGACGTTCTGGACTGATATGGAGACCGGATTTCCCCTCGTGATGCTGGTCGTCCCGGTCGTAATGGCGGCCGTGGCCCTGGCCATGCGTGGCTATCGACGCGTTTCCGCCGGCCTCGGCATCGCCACCGTCCTGGTCCTGGCCCTGTTGCTGGCCCTGGCCGCGCCGGACACGGGGTTGTTCGCCGACAACACGCTTGGTCTGCTGGGGCGCGAGGCGGTGTTGACCCCCTTTATCCGATCACTGTTTCTATTCATCTATCCGGCGATGGGCTTGCTGTTCCTGCTGGCCTGGACGCGGCCGATGGGGCGGGTGCTGGTGCCGGTCGGGTTGGCGATCCTGTCGCCGCTGGCCGGAGCGCTTATGATCTCGCCGGCCGGACTGGGCGCAGTGCTGCTGCTGGCCGCCGCGGCCGTGGCAGTTCCGGCGCTCCACGGCGGCAAGTTCGCCGCGGCGGCGCCCGCTTGGCGCTACTTCCTGATGGTCGGTGTGGCGCTGGCGCCTATCCTGCTGGCGACCTCGGGCTCGATGCTCGCCACGTTCTCCGTCGGCTGGCTCGCGCCGCTGGCAGCAACGCTGATCCTGCTGGGCGGCTTTCCGTTTCACATCTGGGCCGCTGCCCTGGGCCGCCATATCACCCCCGTCGTGGCGGCGCTCGCGCNGGGNATTGGGCAACTGGTTGTGGTCACCTTTTTNCTGGCGTTGCTCGATTCCGTGCCGGGAGCCAGGTCAACGGCGGAATTTCAATCGGCCGTCCGCTGGAGCGCGGTTCTGACCGCTTTGATCGGCGCTTTCGAGATGTTTCGCGCGGCCGGCTGGCGCGGCGTCGTCGCCGGGGCGCTCCTGCTCGATATGGGCTTTCTGTTGCTCGTCGCTCTTGCGCCGGGCGCGGATGGACTTTCGATGGCTATCCCGGCGCTTATCGCTCGTTTCTTGAGCCTGTTATTGATCGCCGTNGGGTTGACGGCCGGGCAGATGGNTGGGCNNTCCAGTNGGGGNAGCCGCCTGTTCTCNNTGTTGCGCCCCGCGCTCCTGGTCTACGGCTCGCTCTCGCTGGTCGGCCTGCCTCTGACGCCGGGGTTNGCCGGCCGNTGGCCGCAACTGGCCGCCGCCGGCCAGGGCGGGGGNATTTGNCCAGCGNTTCTGCTGGTGATAGCTCTGGCNGCNGGCACGGCCGCGGTCGTTCGCCTGGCGCGACNTCAGGCGCCCNCGCCNGTCGAGCCGGCCGGTTTNGCCCCGAACGCNACCNGCTTCGAGATCGGCCTGATGCTGNTCCTGTTGGCCAGNGCCGGATTGCTGGGGNTGTTCCCGGGTGTGCTCAGCGCTTTGGCGTCGCGCATGATCGGGCTGGGATAGGTTGCCATGACCANTGCCTGGTATGCCCTCCACGTCAAGCCGCATAAGGAACGCTTCGTGTTCGAGCATCTNCAGACTCCGGAGCGCATCCCGTCGCTGGCCAACGCGTCGGTCGTGGCGGGGGGGCTTGAGGTGTTTTTCCCAGCTGTGCACGTCAAGCCCGTCAACCCCCGTTCGGCGAAGATCCGGGCCTATTTCCCCGGCTATGTATTTGTGCGCGGCGATCTGGAGATCTTCGGCGATAGCGCGTTCGACCGGATCCCCGGCGCGCATGGCCTGGTTCGCTTCGGTGACTTGCCGGCCGTCGTTCCCGACGTACTTATCCGTGAGTTGCGAGAGCGGCTGGCCGAAATCGAGGCTGCTGGCGGGCTAGTGTTCGACGCGCTGAAACCCGGCGATCGCGTCCGTATCACAACCGGCCCGTTTGCCGGCTATGAGGCCATTTTCGACATGCGTCTGCCGGGCAAGGAGCGCGTGCAGGTGCTTCTATCATTTCTCAGCCGCCACCCCCAGCGCGTCCAGCTCGAAGCGAGTGACGTCGAGAAGGTCAAAAAGCCGTGAAATTAAGCTCCTGAACTGACATAAATCGTCAGGCCTGCGGTATTATTATTGACGGTGCGAGGGACAAGTTCCGTCAAAAAGGCGATCGCGCCGGCTGGTTTCCTCAACCTCCAATCGCATTAACCACGAGGATCAATAATGGACCGCAAACAGCAACTGCTCGAAAAAATCGCCGCCCGCGAGGCGGTAATCGGCATTGTCGGCCTGGGNTATGTGGGCTTGCCACTGGCCGTCGCCTTTGCCCAGGAAGGGTTCAAAGTCGTTGGCGTCGACGTGGANGCCGGCAAGGTNGCTTCNCTCAACCGGGGGGAGAGCTACGTCGAGGACATCCCCTCGGCTGTATTGGCCCCACTGGTCGAAGAGGGGCTGATCCGCGCTACTACGGACTACGCCGCGATGGCTGCGGCCGACGCCATCTCCATTTGCGTCCCCACGCCACTCCGCAAGACCAAAGACCCCGATATCTCCTACATCGTTCACGCCGCCGACTGCCTGGCGACTTACATGCCGCCGGGACAGGGGCAGCTGATCGTTCTGGAGAGCACGACGTATCCCGGCACCACCGATGAGATCGTACTGCCGCGCTTCAGTCAGGATGGGTTTGAAGTCGGTCGCGATTTCTTCATGGCTTTCTCGCCGGAGCGCATTGACCCCGGCCGCACCGACTACACCGTGCGCACGACGCCCAAGGTGATCGGCGGCGTGACACCCGACTGCGTGGAAGTCGCCGTCACGCTCTACGGCACGGTTGTGGACCAGCCGGTGCCGGTGTCGAGCACGGCCACGGCCGAGATGGTCAAGCTGCTGGAGAATACCTTCCGAGCCGTTAATATCGGGCTGGTCAACGAAGTGGCGCTGATGTGCGACAAGCTGGGGCTCGACGTGTGGGAAGTNGTCGGCGCGGCGGCCACNAAGCCCTATGGCTTCATGCCCTTTTATCCGGGGCCGGGTCTGGGTGGGCACTGCATTCCCATCGATCCCCACTACCTGAGCTGGAAGCTGCGGACGCTGAACTACACGGCGCGATTCATCGAACTGGCGGCCGAGGTGAACAGCCACATGCCCGATTACGTGGTCGGCAAGGTGGGCGACGCGCTCAACAGCGAACGCAAACCCATCAACGGCAGCCGCATCCTCGTCCTCGGCGCGGCCTACAAGCGCGACGTCGGCGACGTGCGCGAGAGTCCGGCGCTGGACGTCATCCACCTCTTGCGCGAGCGGGGGGCCGACGTGGCCTATAACGACCCCCACATCCCGACCGTGCGCTTTGACGGATACGAGTTGTCATCGGTGGAACTGTCGACTGAGACGGTGGCCACGGCCGATTGCGTCGTTGTCGTCACCGACCACGCCGCCTACGATTGGGAGTGGCTGGCCGACCATGCGGGCCTGATCGTCGACACGCGCAACGCCGTCAAATCCCCCGGCGCGGCCCGCGTCGTCCGCCTGTAAGTATAGAAGCCGAGTTTTTGGAAAAACTCGGCTTCTAATCAGCCCGNTTCCGCCGCAAGTAATGGGGGTAGTGGTTCTTGACCCTGCCCCCGACCCGCTTGCTCCATCCTAATCCGTATCCATTGACAGCGGCCAGCATCCAGCCGTCCGGGCCTGCGGAAGGCAAATCAGAACCGGCCATGTACGCCGCCAGGGCGGTGTCGTCGGCGGCGAAGTCGAGCGGCATCGTCGCGTCCGCGGCCGTCAGGGCCAGCGCCAGTTGGTGGGCTGGATGGAAGCGGCCGCGCCGCAACTCGCCCAGCAGCAAGCCGTAGCGGACGATGCGTATTCTATCCGCGGGCAACGTCGTCATGGGCAGCAGGTAGAGGCGGTCGTTATGAACGTTTAGCCGTTCGGTGGGAATGTCGACGGCCAGCGCCGACCCTGCGAAGGCTTGCCACAGACGCACCGCCTCCCGCGACGGCGGCTGCGGTCGGAACTCGCCTTTGGGTCTGGCGTTTTCCTGTTGGCTCCCCGCATCGCGCCGCATCAGCGCCAGGAAATGGCCTTCACCGGGGAAGCGATGGGGCCACAGGCGCACGGCGCGCGCCAACTGCGCCGCCGGTTCGCCCGCGCCGCTGGCCCATTCCGGCCGGCCGCGGTCGAATCCCTCGAAGCGAGGCGGGTCCTCGAGCTCGAACGCCGGCTGCTCGGCCAGGAACTCGGCCACAACTTGCTCGTCCTCATCCGGGGCAAAGGTGCAGGTGGCGTAGAGCAGCCGGCCGCCCGGCCGCACGAGTTCGGGAGCCTCGGCCAGAATGCCGCGCTGCCGGCGGGCACAGGCAGCGACGATGGCCGCGCTCCACTCCAGGCTTTCGCGGCGGCGAATCATCCCCTCGCCGGAGCAGGGCGCGTCGATGAGGACGCGGTCGAATATGGGGCCAAACGCGGCGGCCACGTGCTGCGGCTCGTCAGCTGCCACCAGCGTGTTGGCCGCGCCCCAGCGGGCCAGATTGTCGGCCAAAAGGCGGGCGCGGCCGGCGTGGACGTCGTTGGCCACGAGCAGGCCCGGCGCGTCCAATTGNCGGCGCAGGGGCGAGAGCGGCCGCTCGGGCGCGGGGCTGCCCATCATGCTTGCCAGATGCGTTGCCTTACCGCCCGGCGCGGCGGCCAGGTCGAGAACCAGCTCGCCGGGCGCGGCCGACAGCAGGGCGGCGGCGACCATCGCTGATGGCTCTTGCAAGTAGTAGAGGCCCGCGTCGTGGAACGGGTGGCGGCCGGGGCGGCTCTCGTCGGTCACGAAAAAGCCGGCCGGCTCCCACTCGCCGACCGGCGCAAGCGAGAATGGCGCGATGCTGATAAAATCGGAGACGGATATCTTGAGCGTGTTCACCCGTAGGCCGACGCGTGGTGGCTGGTCGAAAACGGCGGCAAACATCTCGTACTCGCCCGGCCCCAACAGGTCACGCATGCGGGCCATAAATTCGGCCGGTGGGTCGGTGGATTGATTACCTTTCTTCATTTCTAGAGGAATATGACGAGCAAGACGCTTTATTTGCCCCACGGCCAACTCGAACTACCGGCGTTTCTGCCGGACGGCACGCAGGGTGTTGTCCGGTCGGTGTCGGCCCAGGACCTAGAGGCGTGCCGCGTGCGGGCCGTCCAGATGAACGTCTACCACCTCATGCAGCGGCCGGGCACGTCGACCATCCAGGCGCTGGGCGGGCTG
>JAACJX010000623.1 GCA_014237545.1 Ardenticatenia bacterium
GCCATGATCCAGGCGGTGCGCGACGTTTATGAAGGCAAGCAGGTGCTCGACCCGGCCATTCGCGCCCGCGTGGTCGCCTTCGATACGCTTTTCGAGCCGCTATCGGAGCGAGAACTAGAAGTACTGGCCCTGGCCGCGCGTGGCTACACGAATAAAGCTATCAGCGCTCAACTATTCATCAGCGACCGCACCGTGCAAGGCCATCTGGCTCACATCTACGCCAAGCTGCAGGCCAATACCCGCACGGAAGCCGTGATGCGCGCCGTGTCGCTGGGCCTCATCGCACCATGACGCGCCTGCGCGGGCTGCCCGCCCAACTGTTCCTGTTCACCATCATGCCGCTAACGCTGTTGCTGGCGATACTCGCCCTCGGCGGGTTGTCGCTACACCAGCGGGCCATGCGCCAGATGGTGGGCGAGCGCGACGAACGAGCGACACGCGCCGCCGCGGCCGCCATCGAGGAACATCTGGAGCGTCGCGCCGCGGCCGTCGCCAACCTGGCCCTCCATGCGGCCCACGTTGACCCTGAGATGGCCTTGGCCGACAGCATTTCCTTCCGCGATGACTTCCTGGAGGTTGCGATCATCGACGCGGACGGCCGTGTCGTGGCGAAGGATCCGGCATGGTGGGCATTCTTCAATTCCGACTTACTGGCGACCGTCGCGGATTCTCCCTCCTTTCTTCCCCTCCTGCCCCACCCCACGTCAAACGGGCAGATCGGTCTGATCGTCGCCCTTGTTGAAGGCGGTGGCGCGGCTATCGGTGCTTATGATCCGGCAATCATCGCCCGGGATGTGCTGGCTCGCGTCGTTCGGCCCGGCGACCATTCCGTCGCCTATCTCGTCGCGCCGGACGGCAACCTCCTCTATCAGACAGGCCCCGGAGACCATACCGGCCCGATCACAGACCATCCCGGCGTGGCCGAAGCCTTGCGGGGGGAGATCGGGACGACCTTTCTGAACGTTAGCAGCGGACTCGATAGCGAAGATCATGTCGTCAGTTATACACCTGTCCAACCGGTCGCCTGGGCGCTCGTCATGGAAGAGGCCTGGCAAGAAATGACTGACCCCATGCTGCGGCGCACCGAGCTGGCGCCTTTCGTATTGCTGCCGGTGCTGGCCATTACACTGGCCGGATTATGGTTTGGGGTGCGGCAAATCGTCCAGCCATTGCAATCGCTGGCCGACCGCACGACCGCCCTCGGCCGCGGCGAGTTCGACGCCATACGCGAGCCGGTGGGCGGCATCGGTGAGATTCGCCAATTGCAAGGGGAGTTGATAGGCATGGCCCGCCGGCTGCAAATGGCCCAACAGGGGTTGCGCGACTATCTAAGCGCGCTGACCACAGGCCAGGAAGAAGAACGCCATCGCCTGGCCCGTGAGTTGCACGACGACACCATCCAATCCCTGATCGCTCTCAATCAACGCATCCAACTGGCCCAGACGCGGGCCACTGGAGACGCGGCCGGTCAATTGGCGGAAATGGGCGACATGGCTACAGCAACGATCGCCGACTTGCGCCGCCTGACGCGCGACCTACGGCCGAGCTACCTCGATGACCTGGGCCTGGTCCCGGCGCTGGAATTGCTGGCGCGCGATCAGTCGGTCGCCCTGGGCCTGCCAGTGACCTTTGAGACCACCGGCGTAGCCCGCCGGCCCGGCCCCGACACGGAACTGGCCTTCTATCGCATCGCGCAGGAGGCGCTGCGCAATATCGGCCGGCACGCTCAGGCTAACCGGGCGGTCATGCGCCTTGCCTTCACCCCCGACCATATCGCGCTGACCGTCAGCGACGACGGCGCCGGCTTCGACACCGCCGAGCGCGCCGCCGAACTGGCCCTGGGCGGCCACTTCGGCCTCCTTGGCGCGCGCGAGCGGGCCGAAGCCGTCGGCGCGCGCCTGGAGGTAGATTCCGCGCCGGGAAGGGGGACGACGATACGCGTGACCAGCGCATCTACACCCGTTCCAATTCCTAATTCATAACTCTTCCACCCCAATCCCGAACACTCCCATCGCCATCCGCATATCATTCAGGTTGTGCCCGGTGGTGATCAGGTAGTGGTGCGACGTTGCCTTGCGGACGAGGCTGTGGCCGTCGGGCACGTGGATGACGCCGCCGTTGAGGCAGTCGGAGCCGGGGAATTGGGCATACCCTTCCAGAGTTCCCTCCACAGCCGTCAGCGCGCCCATCGAAGGGTGCAATTTGGCCAGCGTCACCGGCCCCTCGGGCAGCCGGGCGTCCACGGCGTGGGCGTTTTCGTCGACAATGGCCAGCACCTTCGGCCGCGCCGTCCACTCTGTGGCGAAGCTGGGCGGCAGCAGGCCAAAGTAGCCGCAGTGAGCCACGAGCACGTAGTTCTCCGGGTTCGTATCAGCGAAGCGGCTCACGTCGGGGAAGTGGGGGATGCGTTCGTGTTTCAGCGCCGGCCCGGCCATGAGGAACGGGTAAAGGTTAGTCATCATGATCGGCGCGTTGAGGGCGTGGTTGAGCACGTACTTCGTGGCCATCGACAGGGTATCGGCCTCGCAACCCCAGATCAGCTGACCTTCTTCATAGAGCATCATCCACGCCAGGCAAGGGGTCGTGTCGCTGAAGTGGGACTCGTTGAGGCAATTGATGCCCGCGCTGACGATGGCCGGGTCGGCCGCCAATTCGTCGCGCAGGGCCAGGTAGATCTTCACCGCGCTCAGCAGCGCCCGCTCGGGCAAGGCCACCGGCCAGCGCCAGCGCTCCCACTCGGCCGCGGCCGCCGCGTCGGGGATTGCCCTGGCCCGCGCGCCGAACTCGCGGAAGCTCTTCTTCACAATGGTGATGCCGAAACGGTCAAACAGCCGTTGGGCCGCCTCGTCCTCCCACCAGTAGAAGCGCTTGAAGATGGGCGCCTGGAAGCCCTCGCCGGGGTTGTCCTGGAATACGAGGAACTTGCGGCCGCGCAGGTGCGTCCGCACGGCCGCCGCCCGGCACAGCATCTGCGTCTGCGCCAGCGAATAGGGCGCGAAGGTGGTCACTCCCTCCCCTTCCAGATAGGCGACGATCTCCCAGTCCCACATGTTGAGCGTGCCGAACTCCGATGTGACGACGAAGACAGGCAGGTCGAAGCGGCGGAAGTCCGCCACGCGGCGGTAAGCCTCGCCCAGCATCTGCGGGAAGACGGCCGCGTCGGCGTCCGGTGGCAGCAGCCCACCCAGGGCCACCGGCGGCAAAAGTTCGGCGTCATCGGCCAGCAATTCGCCCAGCCGCGCCAGTTGGATATCAAACCCCTCGTCCCGGCCGGGGTCGAAATAGATGGGAACCAGTCGTGCTTTCATGAGACCTCCAGGGAAGAATCCACAGATTTCACAGATGACACAAATATAAAAAGGAGCGATCCGCAGATTACGCAGATTTCGCAGATTTAAGGATGTGTTCTTAATCTGCGAAATCTGTGTAATCTGTGGATTTCCTTCTTACCGTACGCCAGCAGCCGCGCGCTCCAGAGCGGCGAATACCTCCGGCGTCAGGTCCACGTGGAGCACCTGGGCCACGACCTGCGACCAGCCGTGGACGAAGTAGATCCAGCCGTCCTCAACGGTCAGCTCGCGGCTATCGACTTGCCGCAGCGCCTGGTGCAGGAAGTCGAGCTCGCCACGGTAGTTGAACTCCCAGGCGATGCCGCGCCGCGGGAAGACGCCGGCATCGGTGATGGGCGAGCCGGGCGAGTCCTTGCCCATGCCCGTGGCGTTAATGACAATGCTGTGGTCTGGCAGCGCGGCCATGAGC
>JAACJX010000022.1 GCA_014237545.1 Ardenticatenia bacterium
CAGCGCCATATCGACCGACTGGTATTGCTGTTCGACGATAAGCGTGCCAACCGCCACGAGCAATCCGGTGAAGGCTAGCCGAACCCACTGAGACCGGCTCAGCACCGGCTGGCTTAGCGGCCGCGGCTTGCGCTCCATCAGTCCCGGCAGGGGTTTGTCAAAACCCAGGGCAATGGCGATGGGCACCTGGATCAGGAAGTTGATGAACAGCACTACCAGCGGCGAGAACGGCACGCCGCCGAGGATGCCGAAGATCGACGCCCCCAGGTAGCTGATGATGAAGGCCGACAACGCGGCCATCTGGAAGCGAATGTACTTCGACAGGTTGTCGTAAATGGCTCGGCCGAACTCCACTGCCTTGACGATGGTGGCAAAGTTGTCGTCGGTCAGGATCATCACTGCCGCGTCCTTGGAGACCTCAGTGCCGGTGATGCCCATGGCCACGCCGATGTCGGCTTTTTTGAGGGCCGGGGCGTCGTTTACCCCGTCGCCGGTCATGGCGACGATATTCTGCTTGCGCTGGAGCAGTTCCACCAGCCGGATCTTGTCCTCGGGGGCCACACGGGCGATCACGCCGATTTCATCCAACTCGTTCGTGAGTTGCTCGTCGCTCATCGCCTTGAACTGCGCGCCCGTGAGGGCCTTGCCGGTGATGCCCAACTGCTGGCCGATGGCCGCGGCCGTCACGGCGTGGTCACCGGTGATCATTCGCACCTGGATGCCGGCGCTGTGGCACTTGGCAATGGCGTCCCGCGCTTCGGGCCGTGGCGGGTCGACGATGCCGACCATCGCCAGCAGCGTCAGGTCCTGCATCAGGTCAAGCAGCTTACTCTTGGGGTCGAACGTCGCCGGGTCGAAGTCGCGCCGGGCCACGACCATGACGCGCTCGCCGGCGGCGGCCATCCGGTCGTTCTCGGTCAGGGCCATCTGGCGGTTTTCGTCGGTGATGGCCACCGGGTCGCCACCGGGCAGCCAGTAGGAACCGCCGCGGGCGATCAGCACGTCGGGCGCGCCCTTGACAAAAGCCCGCACGACCGGCTTGCCGTTCGCGTCGGTCATATTGTGGAAGGTGGCCATGAACTTGTAGTCGGAGTCGAAGGGAACTTCGGCCACGCGAGGGAACATCTCCCGCGCGTGTTCGACGCTGACACCGCCCTTCTCGGCCAGCACGATGAGCGCGCCCTCGGTCGGGTCGCCGATGAGCGCCTCCCCGTCGAGCCGGGCATCAGCGCACAGGGCCATCGGCAGCATGACCTCTTCGAGGTCGATCTTCGCTCCGCCGGCGCTCAGCAACTTGCCCTCCGTCGTGTAGGTGGTTGGGCCCTTTTGCCACGGTTGGCCCGCGGCCAGCGGCGCGCGCCGCAACTCGCCGGTCGTGCCGTACCCCTCGCCGGTCACCTGGAAGCGGTTCTGGCCGGGCACGGAGAACTCCACGGCGGTCATCTTGTTCAGCGTCAGCGTGCCGGTCTTGTCGGAGCAGATGGCCGACACGGAACCCAGCGTCTCCACCGACGGCAGCCGCTTGACGATAGCGTTGTGTTCGGCCAAGGTGCGCGTGCCCATCGAGTAGAGCGAGGTGACGACAGCGGGCATACCGGTAGGGATGGCCGAGATCGCCAGGGCGATACCGGCCATAAAGACGGCGTCGAACTCCTGGCCCTGGCGCAGGCCGAGGAAGATCATGATGATGAACGTTACGCCGGCCAGCGCGGCGATGATGATCGTCAGCCGGTCGAGTTGCTTCTGCAGTGGGGTCTTGTCGGCCTCGGTCTTGTTCAGCAGGTCGGCAATGTGGCCCATCTCCGTGCCCATGCCGGTCGTGGTGACGATCATCTCACCCCGGCCGCGGGTCACCGACGTGTTCATGAAGGCCATGTTGTGCCGGTCGCCTAACGGCACATCGTCTTTGGTGATGACATCGATGTCCTTGGGCGAGGCGACGCTCTCCCCCGTCAGGGCGGCCTCCTCGATCTCCATCGTAGCGGTGACAAACAGGCGGCCGTCGGCCGGGACGCGGTTGCCCGCCTCCATCAGCACGATGTCGCCCGGCACCAGCTCCGCGGAATCGATCTCGATGGCCTGGCCGTCGCGCCGCACGCGGGCGATGTTCTTCATCATCTTCTGCAACGCGGCCAGGCTGGCCTCGGCCTTCGATTCCTGATTCAGGCCCAGGACGGCGTTGAAGACCGTCAGCCCCAACAGGACGATGGTCGTGCCCAGTTCCTGGGTGAATATCTGGTTGACGATGGCCGCGGCAACCAGGATGATCTGCATGAAATCCTGATATTGCCGCAAGAAAGCCCGCCAACCGGGCTCCTTGGCCTTGCCGGCCAGCACATTCGGGCCGTACTGTTGTTGCCGTTGTTGCGCCTCGGCCGCGCTCAGCCCCTTGGCCGGGTCAACAGCCATTTTTTGGGCCACTTCGCGGTCTGTCAGCGCGTACCACTTTTCCTGGTTGGTTGATAACTCCGCCATGATGTTTTCTCCTAATTAGTACCGTTCCGGGACGCGCCGGTAACGATAATCCGGCTCGATATAATCCCCCTTGGGCTGGCGCTTGGGCATCTTGATCGGCTCGCGCTTCACCTCAACGTAGGGGATCAAGCTAAGGAAGTGGGCGATGCAATTCAGTCGGGCCCGGCGCTGGTCGTTGGAGTCCACCACATACCACGGGCATTCGTTGGTATCCGTGGCCAGAAACATCGCGTCGCGAGCGCGGGAGTAGTCATACCAGCGCGCCTGGGCCTGGATGTCCATCGGGCTGAGCTTCCAGATCTTGCGCGTGTCCTCATTGCGTTCGGCAAAGCGCTTGGCTTGGTTTTCCATGCTCACGTCCAGCCAGTACTTGATGAGGATGACGCCGGAGTCGATGATTGCCCTTTCGACGAAGGGCGTCATCCGCAGGAAGCGCTCCACCTGATCCTCGGTGGCGAAGCCCATCACCCGCTCGACGCCGGCGCGGTTGTACCAGCTGCGATCGAACAGCACGACCTCGCCGGCGGCTGGCAAGTGGGGCATGTAGCGTTGAAAGTACATCTGCGATTTCTCGCGCTCCGTCGGCGCCGATAGGGCCACGACGCGAAACACGCGCGGGCTGGTGCGCTCGGTGATACGCTTGATGACACCGCCCTTACCGGCCGTGTCGCGCCCCTCAAAAATCACGCAGATCTTGGCGCCGGTGGCCTTGACCCATTCCTGCATCTTCACCAGCTCAACCTGGAGCGGTTCCAGAGCCTCTTCAAACTCCTTGCGACTCATTTTTTCCCGCAGGCCATCGTTTGCCTTGGTCTCAACGGGTTGCGCCAGTTCCTCTGGCTTCTTGTCCTTCTTGTCCTTTTTGTCTTTCTTGTCCTTCTTGGCCATTGTCTTCACCTGTTTGCTGTATTGTTTTGGCTCAACCCGCGATAGATAGAACGGCAGCNATGAGAAATCCCAGCGCCGTGAACAACCCCACCGTCTTGCCGCCATGCTCGAATGCCTCCGGCATCATAGCGTCGGCCAGCATGGTCAACATGGCCCCGGCGGCGAAAGCCTGGGCCATGCGGCCGTCAGCCGCCGGCAACCGGTTGGCGAGCCAGTAGCCCATACCGGCGCACAAGGCCGACACCACGACCAGCGCGAACCACATCCCGAAGATCTTTGGGCGCGGATTGCCGGCGGCCGCCAGATTGAGGGTCCCGGCCACGCCCTCCGGAAGGTTGGAGATGAACACCGCCGCCAGGAAGGCCAGATTGATGGCCCCGCCCAGCGCCAGGCCCATGCCGAGGATGATAGATTCGGGCACATTGTCGAGCAGCGTCCCTATAAATATGGCCGCGCCTGATCCCGCTTCCGCGCTGCCGGCGATATCTTTGCGATCTTCGCCCCCGCGACGATCCACAAACCAGTCGCCCAGGAAGAAGGCCACGGCCCCCAGCCCGAAAGCCAGGCCCATGCCCCACCCGCCCAGNGCTGACTCGGGAACGAGTTCATAGGCGATGGCGGCGACNAGCGCCCCGGCCCCGATACCCATGATCAACCCGGTGGNCCGTTGCGAAGGGCCGCGANTTGCCAGAAAGTATCCGATGAGCAGGGACGCCGCCGCCAGGCCGCCCCAGAGGATCGCCGCCAACATGGTCTATTTCACCTCTTAAAGATAAATCGTTTCAAGATGACGCAATCTGAGCACAGGGCACTCCTAGAAATCTGCGTAATCTGTGAAATCTGTGGAATCTTCCTCTCTTAGATATCATCTACTACATACCACCTCCTAGATGCCATCGCGCAGGATGGGGCAGGTCATGCAGTGNCCGCCGCCGCGCCCCTTGCCCAGCTCGAACCCGGCGATGGCGATGACTTCCACACCCGCCTGCCGCATCTTGCCGATGGTGTAGGTGTTGCGCTCATAGGACACGACAACGCCCGGCTCGAGGGCCACCGTGTTGTTGGCATCGTCCCACTGCTCGCGTTGGGCCTGATAGCTATCGCCACCCGTCTCCACCACGGTCAGCTTCTTGACTTTGAGCGCGTCGGCCACGGCCGAGAGGAAGTCATCTTCCTCGGTGACGTGGAAGTCCCCTTCCTTTGCGCCCGGCCGCAGGCTGATGGCCCGGATGTTGTTGACGACCTTGGGATAAGCCGTCACCTTGTCGCGGTCGAGCATGGTGAAGACCGTGTCCAGGTGCATGTGCGCCCGGTCCTTGGTCATCACGGCCACGATCACGCGGTCGGCGCCGCCGCTGGCGAAAAGCGATTTGGCCACCANTTCGATCATCCGCGCCTGCGTGCGCTCGCTCATGCCGATGGCGACCGTGCCGTTGCCGATGGGCTGCACGTCGCCGCCCTCCAGCGACGCGGCCCCGAAGTCATTGATGTCGAACGACCCGTCCCATCCTTGTTGGGGATACCAGAATTGAAATTCGGCGTCCTGGAACATCGGATGGAAGCGGTAGATGGTGGCCATGTTCAGGGCTTCCCGGCGGCGGGCCGGCCAATACATGGGATTGATGGTGACGCCGTTGTAGATCCAGCAAGACGGGTCGCGCTGGAACAGCGTATTGGGCACCGGCGGCAAGACGAAGTACCCCGGGTCGTCGACGGCCGCCGCGCCGAGNGATATTTTGCGGAATCTTGCCAGGTCGAAGCCCATATCTTCCATCTCGCCAATGGTCATCCCGCCAACAAGGTGTTTGGCCAGAATGTCGGGCTTCATAGTCGAGAGGAANGAGCGAACTTCATCGACCAGCGACCAGCCCACGGTATATTCCGAAGCCACCATCTCGATCGCCCGGGCGCGACCCTGCTCGCTGGCAGCCAGCGCTTCGCCCAGCAGATCGACGTGGTAGAATACCTCAGTGCCCCGGGCGCGCATCGCGGCCACGAACTGGTCGTGCTCCCATTGGGCCCGTTCCACCCACAGCACGTCGTCGAACAGCAGGTCATCGTGGTTGCTGGGGGTCAGCCGCTTCAGGCTGAGGTCCGGCCGGTGAACGATCACCTTGCGCAATTTGCCTACTTCTGAATGAACTCCAAATTGATTAGCCATTTCATTGTCTCCTACAGAGGATTAACCTTACCTTTGTGCTCATAGAGACCAGACAGGTGGGCGTGCCTACGTGCTCGCNCATCCGCGGGCCATGGGCGCTCAGCTGTCAGGCCTAAGGCACGACATTGGTGCCGGCCGTTCCGGCCACGATGCGCTCGATGTCGGCCAGGCTGCCAATGGCCGCGCGCTTCCACGTCCGCTCGACGAATTGCACGGCCGCCTGGACTTTCGGCCCCATCGAACCAGCCGGGAAGTTATAGGTATTCATTTCGGCCGCGGAGATCTGTGTCAGCTTCCGCTGGTCCGGCTTACCCCAGTTCAGGTATACGCCGTCTACATCGGTGGCGATGACGAACAGGTCGGCCTCCAGCTCGCGGGCCAGCAGTTCGCTGGCCAGGTCTTTGTCGATGACCGCCTCCACGCCGACCAGCGTCCGCGTGCCGTCGGGCAGATACATGGTGGGAATACCGCCGCCGCCGGCGCAGATAACCACGGTATGGTGCTCCAAAAGCCACTTGATCGGCCGTAGCTCGAAGATGCGCTGCGGCAATGGCGAGGCCACCACCCGCCGCCACTTGTCGCCGTCCTGCTTGAATACCCACTCCTTCTCTTTGGCCAGCCGGTCGGCGTCTTCCCGGGCATAGATCGGCCCGACGAATTTGGTCGGATTCTTGAAGGCCGGGTCATCGGGATCGACTTCGACCATCGTCAGGATGGTGGCGAAGGGGACATCGAACGGCAACAGGTTGCCCAGTTCCTGCTCGATCATGTAACCGATCATGCCCTCGGTTTGCGCGCCGAGGACATCGAGCGGATAGGCCTCCACGTCCTTATAGGCCGAGGCTTGCAGCGCCAGCAAACCCACCTGCGGCCCATTGCCGTGGGCCAGAACCAGCTCGTGCTCTTTGGCGACCGGGGCCAGCGCCTCGGCGGCGACGCGAACATTGCGCCGCTGGACCTCGGCCGTCATCGGCTCGCCGCGCTTCAGCAGCGCATTTCCTCCTAAGGCAACAACGATTCTCATGATGGTTCTCCTTGGCCGCTAGTCATTGATGATGAACCCCACACCTGCATCAGCCGGGCNTAGAACTGCACCATGCGCCCCATCCCTTCGACCGGGATGCGCTCGTNGNTGCCGTGTTCCAANCCGCGGAAACGCTCGTCCATCACCAGTGATGTAAACCGATAAATATGNTCGCANACCGGCACAAAATGCTGGCAGTCGGTTCCGCCGAGCATTACATACGGGGCGACGGGGGGATTATCGAATATTTCGCGGATGACCTGCCGCAAGCTGTCGTAAGCCGAGCCACTGTCCGGCGAAACGGGCAACGCCTCGTTGAACTTCCCAGGCACTGGCTGGATAACGACGCGATCATCAGCGATCACTTTAGCCGCGTGGGCCAGCACCTCAGCGATCGTATCGCCCGGCAGCAGCCGGAAATTAACCATCGCCTTCGCCTCGGAAGGGACGGTGTTGTCTTCCACACCGCCCCGCACAATCGTCAGCGCGGTCGTCGTGCGAATGCTGGCGTTCATCTCGGGAATGGCGGTCAGCCAGCGGCGCAGGAACGGCCCGAACAGCCAGACATTGGCGAAGGCCACCTGGATATAGAGCGGGGCGGCCCGGCCGATGCCATGATACATCGGTCGCAGACGGCGAAGGTGGGTCGGCATGGGATGGGCCTCCAAGCGTGCCAGTGCCCGCGACAGGATGCCGATGGCGGTCTGCGGTGGCGGGGTCGATGAGTGGCCGGGCTGGCCCTGGACCGTGATCTCAACCGTAAGGTAGCCCTTCTCGCTGGCTCCCACCAGCGCCACCGGACCGCGCACCCCAGCCGCCAATCCATCNAAAATACCGCCGCCTTCGTCGACGATCCCGGCCAGGTGGATGCCCCGCTCCTTGAGCTGTTGGCCCATGACCANGCAGCCATTCACGCCGCCGGTCTCCTCGTCGTGGCCCAGGCCAAACAGGATCGTGCGCTCCGGGCGGAAGCCACGGTCCAGTAAAACTTCAGCCGCTTCCATGATGCCAATGAGCTGGTTCTTGATATCCAGCGTCCCCCTTCCCCAAATAAAACCGCCGGCGATATGGCCCGCAAACGGGGGGTGGGTCCATTGGTCGAGTGAGGCGGCATCGGCCGAGACGACGTCCTGATGGGCCATCACCATGACCGGGGCCAATTCCGGCCGGGTTCCCGCCCATGTGTAGAGCAGGCTGTAGCCGCTGACAACCTCGCGCGTCAGGTCCCGGTGGACGAGCGGATAGGTCTGCTCCAGCAGCCGGTGCAGTTGGGCGAAGGCTTCCGGGTCGGGCATACCCTGGTCGTCGAGTGGCACGGTCCGGCAGCGCACGGCGGCCGCCAGATGCTCAGCCACGCAGTCGACATCTACCGNCACGGCTTCTACCGGCGCTACGGCGCGCTGCCGCCAGGAGAAGANGGCCGTNCGCGCCACCACGTACAACGTGGTCAGGATCAGGATGATCAGGATAGCGTAGATTATCGTAGTCAGCATGCCATCACTTACTTGCTGAGATCCACCAGNGGCGGAACGAGCAAACTCTCCTCCGCCGGCTGGCTCTCCGGTTCAAGACGCTGGACATTGAAGCCGGTAAAGCCGGCGATCAGGGCCAGGATCGGGTTCAACAGGTTGAAGAAACAGTANGGNAAATAGACAAACGTCGAGACGCCGAGCGTGGCCGTCATGTACGCGCCGCATGAGTTCCACGGGATGAGCGGCGAGGTGACCGTGCCGGAGTTCTCCACGGCCGTGGCTAGCGTTTCGGGGTGCAGCCCGCGCTGGCGGAAGGTCATCATGAACATCCGCGCCGGCAGCACGATGGCGATATACTGGTCGCCGGCGACGATATTGAAACCGATGGAGGTCAGCATGACGGCCGCTATCGTGCCGCCGGCAGATTTCACCTTATGGATGACCGGCGTGATGAGCCGTTCGTTGAAGCCGCCAAAGTCCATCATCGCCCCGAACGACATGGCGCCCAGGATGAGCCAGACCGTTGTCAGCATGCTGTCCATGCCGCCGCCGGAGAAGAGGGTNTCTATCTCCGCGTAGCCNCTCTCGAGCACAAANCCGTTGCCCATCGCCACCCAGATGCCCTTCAGCATGGCAAANGGGTCGCTGAGGCTGAGATCGTTGGCGAAGGCGATGACCAGGTCTGGTTGGGTGAAGATCGCCACCACCGCCCCGACCAGCGTGCCGATCAGAATAGACAGGAAGGCGGGGTATTTGCGGATGCCGAGCATCAGCAGCACGACGATGGGCAGAAGGTTCCACAGGCTGACGTTGTATACGTCGGACAGGGCGGCCAGGGCGGCCGTCGTGTCCACCGCCGGCGCGGCGTCGCCCGACCGGCCCATGAAGAAGAAGATGGCCAGGGCGATCAAATAGGCCGGGATGCTGATCTTGGCCATGCTGCGAATGTGGGCGTAGACGTTGCTGCCCACGATCTGCGGCGTCAGGATGGTCGTTTCCGAGAGCGGGGTCATCTTGTCGCCGAAGTAGGCGCCGGAGATGACCGCCCCGGC
>JAACJX010000025.1 GCA_014237545.1 Ardenticatenia bacterium
AACCCGGTGAGCTTGGTGTCGTTGAGCCGGTTCTTCACCGAGAACTCGACGCCGGCGGCCGTGTTCTTCAGGCTACCGAAGGTATGGAGCTGCTTGAGGATCATGCTGGGGATGGGGATTGCCATGTGTGACCTGCCTCCGAAAAGAATTAGGAATTACGAATTAGGAATGAAGAGCGTGGTTGTGGACTTAGCTCTTCATTTGGAGGAAAAGTGTAGCGGGATTGGCGGGATTGCCAAGAGATTGACCTGGCCGGTACAAAGCCAGGCTAGACGGGCTCCGGAACGGGTGGATCCTGCACATAGAACTCAATGCCAAGGCACAAAGACGCGAAGGGCGCAAAGAAACTGCGTCCTTGCGCCTTTGTGCGTTAATAGCCTGGGCAGGACCATGAACCACAAACAACCCACGGACCTGCTGTCTTACCGACCTACTGCCCTACGCCACATCCGGCGGCTCGACCGGCGGCTCCGGCGCGGGCGGGGGCACGGGGGCAACCGGCGGCACAGGCGTTGGGGGCAGGTCGGCCGAGGCCGGCGGCATGGTGGCCTTTGCTTCAACCGGCGGCGCGGCCGCGGGTTTATCCGCGACCGCCGGGGCGGGCGTCGCCCCCTTGCGGCCTCTCAGGTAGCCGCCCTGGAAGATGAACCCCAGGACCAGCAAGCCTAGCAGGATCAGCGTGTACAGGGTCGTGTTGCGCTGTAAATCGAACAACAGCACGAGCCCGCGCAGGATCAATAGCGCGCCGACCAGGTCGGCCAGCAGCACCATGCCCCAGTCGCGCGAGCCGCGCCGCGAGCGGCGAATGAGCATAAGCCCAACGACGCCGCCAACGACNGCCAGCAGCCAGTTGAGCAAGCCCTGCTCAATATTGAACAGGTTAAGAAAGAGCAGGACAGCCGCCGCCCCACCCAGCGCGCCAATGACGAGAATGACCACCTCAATGACGCCACGGGCAAACGCCGCGGCGAAGAACCCGCCCAGCGCCAGGCCCAGNACGATGAGCAACTGAGTGGTCAGCGTGGCCTCGGGAAAAAACTGCAACAGCACGACGCCGAGCAACCCACCCACGGCCGCTCCCAGCACGGCCAGCCGGTTGCCGAATAGCAGCACCGCGATACCCAATGCAATCACAATGAACGGATACATGCTTTTCCTCCAAAATTTGACGGTTAAACAAGGCGATTATAGATGAATGACACCGCCCCAGTCCACAATTGGCGCGACCGACTTTCCCGCCGCCNCGCCGCTCACCGCCGTTCTATTGTATAATGTCATCAAAGGGGCATCGCTGCCACAGGCCCCATCCAGGCGCGAGCGTCTTCGCTCATAGCCGGGCGCGGTCGCGCCGCAGGGGAGTACACATGAACCACTCGAACCCATCCCCACGGCCGCTCTTCCGCGCGGCGCTTCTGCTCTTGTTGCTGTTACCGNCCCTCGCCCCGGCGCGGGCGCAGCCGCCCACCATCACGCGCTGGCGCGTCGAGCGCGTGGCCGCCGAGGACCCGGAACCGAGCGCGCGACTTCCCCAGGACGGCATGGCCGGCATTGACCTGGCAATCGATTCCGCCGGGCGGCCGCATATCGTCTACTACGATCCGGCTACCGGCGAGCTGGCGTACGCCTGGCGCGACACCGGCGGCTGGGTCATCCGCCCCATGTCCGACGGGCAATTTCCTTCGCTGGCGCTGGACGGGGACGGCCAACCCCATGTGACCTACTTCGACCCCAAACAGGAACGCATCGTCTACGCCCGCCAGACGGGGGACGAGTGGACGGTCGAGCGCACATTCAACGCCGCCGCCCCGGCCAACGCTCTGGTCGTGGACGAGTCCGGCCGGACGCACATCGCCTATCTGGCCCCGGGAAGCGGGGAAGGCGAGCGAATACCGACTTACGCCCGGCGCGATGGCGAGCTGTGGGAGGAACAGACCATCGCCGAGGGCCGCAACCCCAACACCATTACACTGGGCCTGGACCCGGCCGGCGCGCCGGTCGTCGCTTTCGATAACACGACCAGCCAGAAGACGTATCAAGTTCTGGCCGCTCGCCCCGATGCTGCGCCGGACTGGCGCGTGTCCATCGTCGATCAATGGGAATCCCTGGGTGAATCCTATTACGAGTGGCGACCCGACACACTGCAATTGGCGTCGGAACCGGGGGGTGAGCCGGTGCTTGCCTACGCGATCGGCATTGAATTTCTCATNAAGCCCTCCCAGATCACGTATGACGTCTTAGTTTTCCGGCTGGCGGGNGATTCGTGGCACGGGGCCGGTGGAGCCTATCTTTCGANGNTGGGCTATGGCGAGTCGGCGGCGCCGGTATCGCTGTCGGTGGCCGGCGGCGGGCCTGATCGGGCGTTTGTGGGCATGACGATCGGCAATGACNTTNTGGTGGGNGAGACCAATCCGGACGCGACCGATTTCCGGGAAAGCATTGTCTGGCAGAAAGTGGCTCCGGCGAGCGATGGGATCGCGGTGGCTGTGGGGGCGGACGGCCAGCCCCAGGCAGCCTNCGCCACCGCAGAGGGCGCGTGGCACGCCGCTCGCTATGAGATCGTCCTGGACCATTCCAGTTACCTTCCAGTGATATTCAAAAACTGGTCCGCGCCGGCCTACCCGGGGGCCACGAGTCTTGTTTCAATTAACTCCGCCGAACAACAAGCCTGGGGCGAGTCGAGTAGCGCGTCGATCTCGGCCGACGGCCGGTTCGTTGCCTTCGAGTCAGACGCTTACGATCTCGGGCGAGGTGGCCGGAGCTGGATTATGAATCCCGACATCATCATTCGCGACCGGTGGGCCGGTCTGACGTGGAATGNCACNGGTCACGGCGTAATGGAGGCGTCCCACGATCCGGCCATCTCCGCCGACGGCCGCTTTGTCGCCTTCGAATCGACCATGCCGCTGTCGCCGGGTGATACCGACAATACCTGGGACATCTATCTTTATGAGATAGCGACCGGACAGATGACGCATATTTCCGACACTGCGGCGCCCGGCGACGATTATCCGGGTGCCTACCATGCGTCTATATCGGCCAGCGGCCGCTTCGTCGCCTTCCAGTGGGCGCTGGATGGAATCGAGTGCATTGTCGTGCATGACCGTCTTGCCGGTACGTACGAATGTGCTTCCGTCGATTCGGAGGGGCACGTATTCGAGGGCGCCTCACACGATCCAGCAATTTCGGCTGACGGCCGTTTCGTGGCCTTCGCCTTCAACGGCGATGGCCAGTTTCCCGGAGACCATAACGGCGTGGACGATATTTTCCTTCACGACCGGCAGACCGGAGACACAACCCGCGTGTCCGTTGGTTCAAACGGCGTTCAGGCGAATGGGGCATCGAACACGCCGGTCCTGTCCGCCAATGGCCGCTTCATCGCGTTCATCACCGCGGCCGATAACCTGTCGAGCGAGGACGATAACGGCGCGGTGGACGTTTACCGGCATGATCGCCTGACCGGCGATACCGTCTGGGTTTCGCGCAACCTCGACCGGCGGGGCGCGGCCTCACTCGAGCCGTCGATTTCGGCCGATGGTCGCATCGTCGCCTTTGTCTCTTACGCCAGCTTTGGTTATGAAAAGGACACGAACGGCGTCCCGGATGTGTTCGCGGCCGTCGTCGGTTCGCCTCCCATTCTGCTCTCGGTCACCTGGGGCGGCGCCGCGGGAAACGGCGCGTCGACCAGACCTGCTCTAGCGCCGCACGGTGATTTTGTGGTTTTCCGCTCCGACGCCAGCGATCTCGTCACCGACGATCGCAANAACCATGCCGACATCTTCCTGCGCGAGGATTTTCTGACCGCCGATTAGAGGAGGCTCTTGTCGCCCGACCGCAGACCGCTGATCGACGGCTCTCTCGACGCCCTGACTGACCTGCCACCTGCCACTCGCTACCTGCGATCCCTTCTTCGCCTTTTCTAATATTTAATTATTGACTTAATTAAGTACCTCCTTTATAATCTCCACCATGGATCCATTTGCGGCCCTGGCCGACCCCACCCGGCGGGCGATTCTGGAGATGCTGAGCAAGCGCGGCGAGCTGCCGGCCGGCGACATCGCCGCCGCGTTCGCCATGAGCGCCCCGGCCGTCTCGCAGCACCTCAAGGCCCTGCGCGAAGCCGGGCTNGTGCTGGTGGAGCGCCGCGGCCAGCAGCGCATCTACCGCGTCAACGTCGCCGCCATGCGCGAGGTGGAGACCTGGGCCGCCGGGCTGCGCCGGCAGTGGGAACAGCGACTCGACGCGTTGGAACGGTTTCTCAAGTCCGATCAGGCCTGACAGGTGGCGATGAAATCGCTCGCTCAACCGCGATGTCGATTCGCCCCCCTGTCAGGTTTCACTCTTTAGCCACGAAGGAGATACATCATGCGAAAAGTGGTATCCGGTTTGTTCATCACGCTCGATGGCGTCGTGGAAGCGCCGTACCTGTGGCAGTTCGACCTGTTCGATGAAGACATGAATGACGCCATGCTCAAAATGATGGCCGGNATGGACACCGCCCTGCTCGGCCGCGTCACCTATGAGGAATGGGCCGGTTATTGGCCCAACGCGACGACCGACGAGGACTACGCCGCCTTCATCAACAACACGCCCAAGCACGTCGCCTCGACCACGCTGAAGCAGCTCGATTGGCAAAACTCGATCCTCATCCNCGGTAACGTNGCCGAGTACGTCGCTCNCCTGAAGGANCAGCCCGGCGGCACCATCGGCATCCAGGGCAGCCCAACGCTTGTCCGCTCCCTGGTGGCGGCCGATCTGGTCGATGAACTGACCCTGGCCGTCCATCCGGTCATCGCCGGCCGCGGCAAACGCCTCTTCCCCGGCGGCGAGGACCTGAAGCGACTGAACCTGATCGACTCCCGCATCACCGGGTCCGGCGTGGCGATATTGACCTATACTCCGCGGCCGTAGGGGCGCACCTGCGTGTGCCCCCTCTCCCGGCTAAGAAGGGCAGACACACAGGTCTGCCCCTACCCTAAACCCATAAAGGAGACCCAACCATGACCAACGAGATCACCATCACCCGCCTGATCGACGCCCCGCGCGAGCGCGTCTTCGACGCCTGGACCGACCCGGCCGCGCNGGACCAGTGGTGGGGGCCGCAGGGCTTCACCACGACCACNGAGACNATCGACATCCGCCCCGGCGGCGTGTGGAAATACACCATGCGCGGCCCCGACGGCGTGGAATACCCCAACCTGATCACCTATGACGCGATCGACCGGCCGGAGCGCATCACCTACTCCCACGGCGAAACCGAGGGCCGGCCCGACGACTTCCACACGACGATCACGTTCGCGGACGAGGGGGGCGGCACCCGAATCACCATGACCTCGGTCTTCAAGTCGGCCGAGATGCGCCAACAGGCGCTGGGCTTCGGCGCGGTGCAGGGCGGCCACCAGACCCTCGACAAGCTGGGCGAGTTTGTCGCCGCCGACCCGCGCACGATGTTCATCACCCGCGTCTTCAACGCGCCGGTGGAAAAGGTNTGGCGGGCGTGGACCGACCCGGAGCTGGTGAAGCAGTGGTGGGGGCCGGAGCACTTCACGTCGCCCGGGGCGAAGATCGACTTCCGCGTCGGCGGCAAGTACCTCTTCGGCATGCGCGACCCGGACGGCAACGACTACTGGTCGACCGGCGAATACGTGGAGATCGTGCCGCTGAAGCGGATCGTCTACACCGACAGCTTCAGCGACGCCGACGGCAACGTCATCTCGCCGCGGCAATTCGGCCTGAGCGCCGACTTTCCGGAGTCGCAGGAGATCACCCTGACGTTCGAGGACCTGGGCGGCCAGACGCTGCTGCGCATCGCGTCGGCCAGTATGCCGCGCGACGAGTTCTTCGAGATGGCCCGGTCGGGGATGTCCACCTCGCTGGACAAGCTGGCGCGGGTGGTGGCGGCCGCGGGATAACNCGTTTCGCGCCGGATGGCGAGCGAAAGGGGGTTCTTNGCNCGCCNTCCGNTTTTNTCNCNGCGGCTCTACAGTCTGACAAATGCCGCTTGCGTGCTGGGCAACATGCCGATGACGAGCGCGGCGACGTTGAGCACCACGCCCGGCAGGATGTCGGTGAAGGTGTTGTNGCCGATCAGGGCCANGAACAGGACGATGAGATTGATGACGGCAATGGCGACGACAAACAGCCAGCCGCGNGGGTCAAGATCGTACAGNTTTTTGGCGGCCCACAGCCAGATGGCCGCCACGACGACGGCCATGAGCGCCCCCAGCCACGAGGCNCTGGGCATGAAAAAGTTCAGGTCGCCNAGCGCGGCGATGGGCAGCCAGCCCATGTANCGGGCGGCGTCGACCAGGTTGCTGATGGCGATCAGGACGGCAACGACGATCAGAATCCAGATCCAGATGGTACGTTTGGGGGTTGTGCGAGTTGTTGTCATGGTGCTTCCTTCGTTGAAAGGTTTAATGATGGAGATGCCTCGCGCCGTCGGGGACAGCAGAACCCCCTGTTCCCCCGCGACGGCGCTTTCCACTTGTATAGTGCATCAGGCGGCGGGGGATTGTCAATAGCGAAGCCGGCGAACTGTGTGTCGCGCTAGGTGGCCTCGCCGGCGGCCGGCGGCCGCAGCCGGCGGAGCGCCGGGTCGATGACGGTGGCGACGTCGATCAGCGTCTTCAGGGCGATGAACGGCCAGACGAACCACTCGGCGCGGATGGCNGCCAGGAACACGCCGAACAGCACCCCCAGATGCAGCACGGCGATGCGGCCCATGTCGCGGTTGANGAGCGTNTCGGCGTCGGCCATGTCCAGCGGCCGCAGCCGCCACGCCTCCCAGCCATAGGCAAAGAGCTGCAGGGCGACAATGACGGCCATCGCCGCGCCCACTGCCGGCCACGGCACCGGCACGCTCATGAACAGCAGCAGGATCGTCGCCAGGAACACGCCGATGACCAGCGCGAAGCCGCCCATGAANAGCCAGTAGTTACGCACCAGCTCGTTGCGCCGGCGGCCGATGGGTTGGCCCTCCCCGTCCACGGCGGGCACGGCCAGCCGGACCAGCACCCCGGCCAGCAGCACCACGGCCACCGTCTCCAGATAGTAGAGGAGCATCGTCGTCTCGGCCGACCACGTCTCGCGCAGCCAGCCAAGNAGCGGCACCGCGTTGCCGCCCACCGTCGCCGCCACCGGCGGCAACGCGAGCANAAGCCTNGNTTTCATCGGGCCGTATTGTACTTGAATTACGAATTACGAATTACGAATTCAAACCGCCGCCCCAGCCCTGCCCCGCGAGAACTCCTTAGCTCCCCTTCTCCCCTCCTCCNCTTCTCCCCTTCTCCCTTTCTCCCTTCTGCCCTTCCGAACTCGTCACTCGTCACTCGTATCTTCNCCATCCCTACCTTTTGATAGACGACACCTCGCGGCCTGGCGATTATGCTTTTGGGGAGCGGCCGACCGGGATGGGCGGCCGCCGGGAGTGCCCGATGGCCATTGGAAATACCGTATCCAGCCCCGAAGCGGCCGAGCCGCCCCGGCCGGTCGCGATGGCCCCGCGCAGCGCCATCCGCCACCGCGCCGCGCAGGCCGGCATCGTCGCCGTTTTGGCCCTGTTCGCATGGCTGGGGCTGCGNCCGCTGTCGNCCGTNCCCGACGTCGTNCCCGCCACGGCCGCGCCCACCGTCTTCTCGGCCGAGCGCGCGCTGGTCGATGTGCNNGCCCTGAGCGCCGCGCCGCGGCCNGTNGGCTCGGCCAATGCCGCNGCCGCCCGCGACTACCTNCTGGCGCAGATCGCCGCCCTGGGGCTGGAGCCGCAGNTGCAGGCGACGGCCGTCCTGCGCCACGAGCCCGGCTTCCCCGAGACGCACCTGATGCCGGTCGAGAACGTGCTCGTTCGCGTGCCGGGCACGGCGCCGGGCGGCCGGGCGCTGCTCGTCTCCGGCCACTATGACTCNGTGGCCACGGCCACCGGGGCCAGCGACTGCGCCATGTGCAGCGCCGTCACGCTGGAGACGCTGCGGGCAGTCGCCGCCGGACAGTCGCCGCGCAACGATATCATCTTCCTCTTCACCGATGCCGAGGAGATCGGCGTAACCGGCGCGACCGGCTTCATGCGCGACCATCCGTGGGCGNCCGACGTCGGCCTGTCGCTCGTCTTCGAGGGGCTGGGCAGCAACGGCGCGCCGCTGCTTTACATATCCGGGCCGGATCAAGGCGCGTTCGCCGGCGCGGCCCTCGNCGCGCTGGGCGACGCGGCGCGCTATCCGCTGGCGTCGTCGTTCCTGCACGAGTTCATGTGGGCCGTGGCCGGCAACACCGGCTCCGACCTGGACGCCTTCCTCGACGGCGCGCCGGGGCTGGGCTTCATCTACCTGTCGCTGGAGAGCGTCGCCGCCTACCATACCCGCGCCGACAGCGTCGCCAACCTCGACCCGCGCAGCGTGCAGGGCATGGGCGACTTCGCCGTGGCGCTGACCAATGAATTCGCCAACCGGCCGCTCGACGACCTGCCCGCGTGGCCGAATCTCGTCCTCTTCCCGCTGTGGCCGGGCGTGGTCGCCCGCTACTCGACCGGGCTGGCCCTGCCGCTGGCCGTCGTCGCCGTGGCGCTGCTGGCTGGGGCCCTCTGGGCCGGCCTGCGGCGCGGCGAGTTGTTAGGCCGGGGCGTGCTGGCCTCGTTTGCCGCCTGGGTTCCGGCGTTCATCACCGCCATCGTCCTCGTGTCGGCAGCGTGGTGGCTTGTTCGCTGGCTGACGCCGCACCTGCACAACTTCACCGCCGGCGGCTGGTATGGCGCGGGCTTCTACCTGGGCGCGTCGCTGGCGCTGGGGCTGGCCGCGGCCGTCTTGTGGCGGGGGGTGCTGCGGCGCTTCGCGGCGGCCGACCTGCTGGCCGGGCAGGGGCTGTGGTGGGCGCTGCTGGCGCTGCTGACCGCGGCGACACTGCCCGGCCTGAGCTATCTTTTCCTCTGGCCGCTGTTGCTGCTGGCGGGGGCGCTGGCCGCTGGTGCCGTAGTCCGCGGTCCGTGGTCTGTGGTCCTTCCGGCCCTCCCGGCCGCGGCCGCTGCGCTCCTCTTCGCGCCGGTCGCCTACTGGCTGTGGATCTACGCCGGGCGGGCCGAAGCGATGATGGGGCTGCCGATGGCCGCGCTGCCGGTGGTGTTTCTGTGGCCGGCGCTGATGCTCGTGGTCGCGGCATTTCCAGATGCGAGATACGAGATACGAGATACGAAAGGGATCCCGCACGATCCGGTCGGGCCCGGCCCCGGGACGGCTGCCCGGGCGCGGTGCGGCGTGGCTCATGCGAACGTCACCAGCGTGTCGCCGTACTTCACCTGGTCGCCGAT
>JAACJX010000195.1 GCA_014237545.1 Ardenticatenia bacterium
CCGGGGCGGCTGTTGCTGGAAACAAACGGCCATCGTTCCCGGTTGCCTGACCCTCTTCGCTCGAGGAAGGGCGAGGCAGCGGCGGGCAAAATGGTTTTGCATAGCGAGGTTGGTTTCGCCGCTGCCTGCGCCCCTACGCATCCCGGTGAATGGTAGGGGTCAGGCAACCGGGGCGGCCGTTGCTGGGAAACGTACGGCTTCCCTTCCCGGTTGCCTGACCCTCTTCGCTCGAGGAAGGGCGAGGCAGCGGCGGTCAAAATGGTTCTGCACGGCGAAGTTGGTTTCGCCGCTGCCTAGCCCCTACCCGTTTGGTCCTGTCCATCATAAACTGAAAAATCCTGATATATGGGGAAACGCAAAGAACTAGAGGCGGCCTCATCAAAATAATCTTCGCTGTACCTGATTCCATCTGTATGGCCACTTTCTGCTATACTTCCAGCTTTGACGCCATTCTGTTGGAGATATCTATGACCACTTCCTTCACCATCGAACGCATCGCCGATTACGTCGGCCAGCGCGTCACCGTCCAGGGCTGGCTCTATGCCAGCACCCACAAGGGTAAGCTGCTCTTCCTGCGCCTGCGCGACGGCACGGGCATCACCCAGGGCGTGGCCTACCGGCCGGAAGTCGGCGATGAGTTGTTCGAGCAGCTCGTCCGGCTCGGCCAGGAGTCATCGCTCACCGTCACCGGCACCGTCCGCGAGAACGCCAAAGCGCCCGGCATCCCCAAGGGCTACGAGATCGGTATCGAGGAAGCGACCGTGCTGCAGGACGCCGTCGACTACCCCATCGGCCCCAAGGATCACGGCATCGACTTCCTGATGGACAACCGCCACCTATGGCTGCGATCCAGCCAGCAGTGGGCCATCATGCGCGTGCGGGCCACGATCAAGCGGGCNATCATCGACTTNTTCGACGACCGCGGNTTNCTCAACATCGACACGCCCATCCTGACCCCCAGCGCGGCCGAGGGCACNAGCAACCTGTTCGAGGTCGACTACTTCGACGAGAAGGCCTATCTGGCCCAGACCGGNCAGCTCTACAGCGAGGCGACGATCATGGCCTTCAAGAAGGTCTACTGCTTCGGCCCNACNTTNCGNGCCGAGAAGAGCAAGACCCGCCGCCATCTGGCCGAGTTCTGGATGGTGGAGCCGGANGTGGCCTANTGCGACCTGGANCAGNTGATGGAGNTGGAAGAGGANTTCGTCAGCACNATCGTCCAGACGACGCTGGCNAANCGCGCCGCCGAACTGGAAATGCTCGACCGCGACCTGACGGCNCTGCGCAACATCACCCCNCCCTTCCCGCGCATCAGCTACGACGAGGCCATNGNNCGNATCCAGGCCATNCGCGAGGCNACCGACGACCCNGANNTGAAGGAACANCTGGCGATCGAGTGGGGCGACGANTTCGGNTCGCCGCACGAGACGGAACTGACCAAGCAGTTCGACAANCCGGTGTTCGTCTANGGCTACCCGACGGCNGTGAAGGCNTTCTACATGGAGCCGTGGCCCGGCCGGCCGGAGGTCTGCAAGAGCGTCGACCTGCTGGCCCCGGAGGGGTACGGCGAGATCATCGGCGGCAGCGAGCGCATGAGCGACCCGGCCGTGCTGCTGGAGGCCATCCGCCGCCACGAGCTGCCGGAGGCTAACTACAGCTGGTACATCGACCTGCGGCGCTATGGCAGCGTGCCCCACAGCGGCTTCGGCCTGGGGCTGGAGCGGACGGTGGCCTGGATCTGCGGCATCGATCACATCCGCCAGACCATCCCCTTCCCNCGCACGCTCAACCGGCTGACNCCGTAAGAANCATCCGCAGATTTCGCAGATTCCAGGNAAGCCTTCTTAATTGTGCGCAATCTGCGGATAAATCCTTTTTTGGAGAATCGTATGAAGATAGGTGTGCTGGCGCTGCAAGGCGCTTTTATTGAGCATATCAAGATGCTGCGCGAATTGGGCGTGGAGACGGTCGAGGTGCGGCTGCCGGAGGACCTGGCGGGGCTCGACGGCCTGATCATTCCCGGCGGCGAGAGCACGACCATTGGCAAGCTGGCCGATACCTTTGAACTGACCGAGCCGCTGCGCGAGTTTGCCGAGCACAACCCGGTCTGGGGCACGTGCGCGGGNATGATCTTCATGGCCGCCAAGCTGATAAGCGACGATATAGGCCGCGAGCAGCCGGTGCTGGGGGTGATGGATATCGTCGTCGAGCGTAATGCCTTCGGCCGCCAGGTGGACAGCTTCATCACGCCTATCGACGTCAGCGCGTTTGACGGTGAAGGGAGCGAACCCTTCCCGGCCGTCTTCATCCGNGGCCCGCGCCTGGTGGAGGCCCACGGCGACGCCACGATCATCGCCCAACTGGCCGACGGCACGCCTGTGGCCGCGCAGGAGGGCCAGTGGTTGGTCACGTCCTTCCACCCCGAACTTACCGGCGATACGCGCTTTCACGAATACTTTGTGAAGATGGTGGCGGAGGGGAGTGGGGAGTAGGTCAGTGGGGCAGTAACGGCAATTCTGCTACTAANTACTGTCCTGCCAGCCGCCCGCCGGCNGGTTCCTACTGCCGNCGCGGCAGCACGACGGTGAACGTCGCGCCGGCGGTGGGGTTGTTCTCGGCGAAGATGCAGCCGCCGTGCTGCTTCACAATCCCCTTGGCGATGAACAGGCCCAGCCCCGTGCCCTGGCCGTGGGGCTTGGTAGTGAAAAACGGCTCGTACAGCTGCGCCATGTGTTGCGGATCAATGCCCAACCCGGCGTCANAGACGGAGAAGGCGAACAGGTCGGCNTCGGCCGCGCCTCTGGCCGTCAGGCNCAANTCCGACCGCACGCACNCCGAAAGCTGCGGCTCCCAATATAGCTCGGGAATCCAGAAGCGAACGTGGATGTTTCCGCCGGCCGGTTGCATGGCGTCGCGCGCGTTGAGCAGCAGGTTGATCAATACCTGGGCAACGCGATGATGGTCGCAGAAGAGGGTGGTCAGCTCCGGCGCGATCTCGGTCGACACAGTCACCCGGGCTTGCTTGCGGAATTGCTGCTCGACCATTGTCAGCGCGTCTTCAAGGATGGCCGCCGGGCTGGTGACGGCGATGGCGCTGTCGTCGTCGCCGCTCTCGTAGCCCACGTGGGGCGCGTAGTTGCGCAGCATGTCGACGATGCGGGCGCAGCGAAACGCGCTNTGTTCGATCAGCTCAATCGCCTGCGCCAGCTCCTCGCGGCTGAGNCTGTCGTCCCGCAGTTCATCGAGCAGGTTGGCGCACGAGGCGGTGATGATGCTGATAGGGTTCGTCAATTCGTGGGCGACGCTGGCCGTCAACGTGCCGATGCCGGCCAGGCGCTGCGCGTGGAGCAGCGACTCATTGAGCCGATCCAGCTCCGCCGCGCTGACGAACGAGACCAGCCGCTGGCCTTCGGCCGTGCCGTCCAGCGGCGCGACCGCGACCGACGCCGGGAGCGTCTCGCCGTTGCGCCGTGTCAATTCGACGTCCTGGGGGCGCGACCAGCCGGCCGGCCCGCGCGACACGCCATTGTATCCCTGCCACAACTCAGTGATCGTTAAATCAGTCAATTGACCAGCCCCATACCCTAATAGCGACTCGGCTGCCCGATTCGCTGACAGAATCTTCCCATTCTCGGCCAGTATCACGACGCCCTCCAGCCCATGACGGCGAAGGAAGTCCGCGAACTGCGCCCTGTATTCGGTTTCCACCTATAGGTCCTCTCACCGCGAGCACAAGCCTGTTGCTAAAAGAATACGCGAGGCGGGGACGCCGGGCCGTGTGCCGGTCGTAAATTCAGCGTGAAGAGAGCGTGAACTGCTCCGGAGAATTGCTCAG
>JAACJX010000435.1 GCA_014237545.1 Ardenticatenia bacterium
TCTCCAGCGTAAGTTGCAACGGCTGCCCGACGGCTGCCTCGAGCTGTTCACTGTCATAGGCGATATCGGTTGCGATGAGCGTCACTGCCTTCGGCTCGGGTGCGGTCTCGGTCGTGCTGCCAGAGGTGCAAGCCCCTAGACCAAGCGACAGAACAAGCAAGACAAACAGGCTAATTCGTTTCATCTGTCATCTTCCTCCATTTCATCTTGTTGGAATTGATCGATCAAGGCCAGACGTATCTAAAGTATGAATCGACCGGCGCTCATCGGCTTAAGGCTGGCTCTGGCGCGTAATATCCCACTGGTACTGCCGCTGCTCGGCCGGCCAGGTGCTCTTGATGTAGTCCAGAACGGCGGCGATCTCTTCGTCGGTCAGGATCGCGTCGTAGGNGGGCATGGCGCTCGTGCCGCCGACGTCNGCCGGNAGCCGCNCNCCGCCCAGGCGNACGGCGTCGATCAGTTGCGTGTCGCTNTGGTGCCAGGTNTGGCCCGTCTCGTCGTGCGGCGGCGANCGGAAAGANCCGTCGGGGTTCTGCAGCTTCCAGTCGGCCTCGCCCTNNAGNTTCGCGCCGTGGCAAGTGGCGCAGTGTTGGGCGTAAATCGCCTCACCCTGNTCGACGCGCTGGGAGTCGAGCGCCGGCGGGAGTTCGCCGGGCGCTCGTGGTGAGCTGGCATCGCTACCGGCCTGGCANCCCGTTACCAGCAGCAAGGCCGCGATGAGGNAAATGTAAAGAGCGCATTTCATCGGCCCTTAAGGGTAATCGATGATCGACGCGAATAAATGCGCCAAATGGCTCTATTCCGTACCTTTAACCAGAGCGATAGCCAGCCCGTCGTATCCCTTGCTGCCTACGGTCTGAAGGATGGTGGCCTCGACACGCGGCTCGGCGGCCAGCAACTCGTTGAAGCGACGCGCGCCGCGCACGTTGGGGTCATCGCTGTCGGCGTCATTCACCCGTCCCTGGCGCACGACGTTATCGGCGATGATCAGCGTTCCCGGCCGCGAGAGCCGCAGTGACGCGGACAGGTAATCGGGATAGCNGGGTTTGTCGGCGTCAATAAATATCAGGTCGAACGGTCCGCGCCCGGCGGCCGACAGCGCGGCCAGNGATTCNATCGCCCGGCCGATCATAACTTCCACCGCGTCACCCAACCCGGCGCGGGCAAGGTTGCCGCGGGCTACCTCGGCGTGCATCGGATCGAACTCCAGNGTGACCAGCCGGCCGCCCGGTTGCAGCCCGCGCGCCAGACAAATGGTGCTGTANCCGCCCAGCGTGCCAATTTCCAGGATACGCCGCGCCCTTACAGAGAGAGCAAGGATCGTCAGCAACTTGCCATAGACGGGCGAGACGGCGATTTCGGGCAACCCGGCGGCGACACTGGCGGCCAGCGCCTCGTCGGCTGGGTGGAACAGGTCAACTATGTAGTCATCAACTGCTTTCCAATGGTCCTGATTCATACTTGCACCTTGTCTGGAAAAACCTCAGACACTACCGGCCGGGTTGTTTGCCCTGTCCTCGATTTCCCATGCGTGATCCAGCACGTGCCAGGCCACCCGCCGGACGAAGTATCGCGCCGGCCAGATGGCGCCGCCGCGCGGGCCGCGCTCGGGTATTTCGCCCCGTTCGGCGGCCGACAGCGCGTCCATGATCGCCTGCCGTGTCAGGCGCATCTCCTCGTTCAGGTTGGCCGCCTGGCTCTTATCCACCTTCCAGGCCAATCGGGTCAGATAGCCCTGCTCGGCCTCCAGCACGTGGCGGGTGATGCTTTCCAATTCCCGCCCGCCGCCGCGGGGGCCTTTGCGCAGCTCGATTCCCACCGCGCTGGCGGCCGTCGCGTCGAAAGCTTCCCAGCAGGCGCTCAAAATCGACCCTAGGCGAGCCAGGTCATGGGCATACATCGGCTCGCGATCCGCGGCGGGGATCGCCTCCGGCGCGCCGAAGTCGGTTGCCGATCCACCCGGCAACCGCTCGACTACGGCGAAGGCCATTGGTTCCAGCTCCAGCCCGGCCCGCGCCACAACAGNGGCATACCGCGGNCCATAACGGAGCAAGGNCGACAGCGCNTCTTCTTCGGAGCGCCCGCTGCGGCTCCAGCCCGGCCAGTCGAGCGCCCCGGCGAACACCTTTTTCTTCCCAAGTTCGAGATAAATGTCCATCGTTCCCTCATGTTTGCGGCGCTTCCGTTCGCTCCGTGCCGGTAATAAGATCAATCCATCGCGGGCCATCCTGGGTGAAACTGCGNATCACCGGCGGCACGCGCCAGCGATCATCCGTCTCATAGCGCTGCCGTAACCGCTCGAANGCCGGCGGGTCGGCCAGNTCTCCGCCGGAGAGNGCGGNCACCTCATCCAGCTCGACCCAATCAGTGGCGCTGAGGGCCTCATCGCCCCCTTCGACGTAGGCCATACCCCACACGTCCCACGGCAGCAATTCCATCTTGTTCAGCGCGGCCACGTCGCGCACCAGATTGCCGCGCACAAACCACAGGCCGTGCATGTCGTGGATGCCGAACGTGTCGGGGTCAGCCTCACCGGCGCGGCACATCGCCCACGCCTGACCGCCGATGATGAACTGGTCGCGTGGAACGTCGAGCGGATCGAAGCCGATCCCCAACACCCCTTGCTGAAGCTCATCCAGTTGCGCGTCGACCAACACCCATCGCCCTTCGGTCGCGTTCCAATACTCCCCGACCCAGTGATCCTCGTAATGATCGGGCAGGAAGTAGCGGCCGAAGCCGCAGCGGGCGCGGGCGGGCACCCCCTTGTGGCGCAACGCGGCGACTAGCAACGTCGAGAAGTCGCGGCAGTTGCCCACAAGACGCCACTGCGGCGGCCGCGGATCGGTCAACGGCCGCGGGTCGAGGCTAACGAGCCGCGCCAGTTGCCTTTCGACCGCCCGCAACTGCACTTCCTGCTGGCGGGCATCGTCAAGGTTCAGCCCGTACCTGTTGGCCCAAAATATGTGGACGACCAGACCTTGCACAGCGCGAACGAGCGGGGCAACGTCGTCGGGTAGGGGGTCCAGCAGAACGCGAAAGCGGCCCGCATCAGTCAGAGGACCGGGCGAGGCGTAGTAATGGAGCATTTCATTCATGGATACCTCCCGCTATGCTATCGAAGAGAATTGAACATTGATGTTCTGGCATTCAGCCCGCCCGGCAGCATCTAACCCGTGGCGTAGACGTACGCCTGTGACTCCTCCACCGCACCCATCGAGCCATAGAGGGCGATGGCTTCCGGGCTATAGCCGGTGATATAGGCCGACCGCAGGCCCATCACTCGCAAGCGCCGCAGGCACTCCTGAATAGCCGCCCGGGCAAAACCGCGCTGGCGAAACGCGCTGTGGGTGCAGACGCGCTCGATGTCGGCCTCCAGGTTGTGGGCATCGATCAGCGCCTCGCAGCCGGCCACCAGGCGGCCGTCAGGGGCCATCACGCAGATATCCGTTTCGGGGTGATAGATCGGCCCCTGATGGCTGTGGTTGTAGAAGCGCAACTCCCACTTCAATCTGTCCTCGTTTGTCTCGTCCCTGTCGCGAAAGGCGTTGTCGCGCAACACGCGCTGCGCCAGGTAATCGGGATGGGTCGCCATATCCACGAGGATGAACCCCTCTTCCAGGGGAAACGACAACGCCGGCTCTTTCGTCAGGTTGAAGCGACGAGTGTAGAGAGTGGATCGGCGCGAGAAGCCCATGCCTTCCAGAATAGCCGCTTCGGCGGTTTGCGACTCGGTGATCTCGGTCGAAAATTTTGGCCCGCGGCCGCGCCAGGATCCGAGCGCCCACTGCGCCATATCCTCGTACAGGAACCGGAAGCCCTCAAGGACGATAACGTCAAAGTAGGCATCGCCATTCTCGGAGATGACGAACCCGACAAGGCGCTCAAAGCCGTCGAACCAGAGGTGNGCGTTCTGGTCGGTGAAGGCGGGGTAGGTCAGNTTGTTCTCGTAGAGTCCATACTTCCAATCGACCAGCCGGCCCAGGCTCCACGTGGAACGAGCGCGGAGGTCGCGGTTGTTGTCGATGACGAAGCGGGCCAGCCGGTTGAAATCGCCGGCCGCTTCCGAGTAGTCGCGGTGTGTTGATTTCATGACTGTTCCACTGGCAGCGGCGGTCCCAACAACTGCATCCCGTGGTCGGCCCACAGCGCCGGGTCCTGGGGCGGCATGGCGTTGGCCCCAGTCACCTGGCGAAAGAAGGCCTCCATCCGGCCGGCGGGCAGGAAGGCGATGAGGATTCGGCCGCGGCCGTCGCCGATGTGGGCCCAAACGTGGGGAACCCGACGCGGCGCCAGCAGCGAATCACCTGGCCCCAGCCGCCGGCTCTCCTGGCCCACCTCGATCAGAAACTCGCCCTCCAGCACCATGAACCATTCGTCCTGCTCGTGGTGCAAATGTCGGGCCGGGCCGCCTTTGGCATGGAAGACGTTCTCGATGACGAAAACCCCCTCTTCGTCAGGCGGCACCAGCTTGAAGTCGATGTGGCTGACACCCAGGCCGCGATGGTCGCCGAATAGGTCTTCGCCCGCCGGGAGCCACCGGGCGCCGTTCTCAGACGCGCCCAATTCACTTTGAACCTCCACGTTCATTGGCATTCTCCATGCGCGCCAGCACGTACTCGAAGAAGACAGCCCAGTCTTCGTCTCTTACCTCGAGCAATCTAACCCTAGCCATCATTCCCATCTCCGGCTGGGGTGGTCGCGCCATCATCATAACATAGGTNGCCTCTCTGTAGCACTATGCNGGGCGCTATTTGGGGCAACGGCCGCCCCCTAACCTGATTGCGCCTGTGGTTTACTTGACCCTATCAAACCAAGACGGTGGCGATCGCCAANCGGCTGAGCGCCATTACGAATGTCAAACGCAGATGTATGTGCCGGTAAGGCCCGGCAAATGACACAGGAGCGACACCATGAAATCGATTATAGACTTCCTTCGCCGCCACGCGCTCGTGGCCGGCCTGATCCTGATGTTCGCCCTNACGTGGCCTATCGACCTGGCCCACGCGGGGATCATTCCCATCGAGGTGCCATTCGCGGTCTATCTGTTCCTCGGCTGGGGGTTTATCCTGGCTGCCATTTTCATGACCGGCGTCACCCAGGGGCGACAGGGAATCAACAGCTTGNTCAAGCGCTACCTCATCTGGCGCGTTGGGTGGCGGTGGTACGGCGTCGCGTTGGCGCTCTATCCGCTCCTGTTCGCCGCGGCCCTGGGACTGGGCGTCGCTCTGGGCCTGGGGGAACTGGACTTCAGCCAGACGTTGGCCGCGCAATTCTTCGGACCCCAGACCGCCTGGCCGCTTTTTGTCGTGCCTTTCTTTGTGTTCGAAGCAATCTCCAACGGCGAAGAGATGGGTTGGCGCGGCTACGTCCTGCCTCGCGTGCAGGCCCGGCACAACGCGCTGGGCGCGGCACTGATCGTCGGCATCATTTGGGGCGTGTGGCACTTGCCCAAGTTCCTTGCGCCATTCGACGGCGCGCTGTTTGCCTTGACCCTGGTTAAGTCAATGGCCGATTCCGTGCTNTATACCTGGCTCAACAACAATACTCGCGGCAGCCTGNTGCTNGTCACGCTGTTCCACGCCGCCGGCAACACGGCCGGGTTCTTCNTGCTGCCCGCCGGCGGAGACGACAAGGTAGCGCTGTTGGCGATCATCACCGCTCTGGTGATGATCAGNGCGGTTGTCGTCGTGGTCTACTCCGGCCCGGAGCNGCTATCGCGNGCNGCCNGCCGGGCGAGNGATCNCCTGGAACTCANCGACCCGGCCGCCGTCGNCNAACTGGANCAGGTCAACGCCCTTCANNGCTAGACCGGCCGCGAGGCGNCATCGCCNGCCAATCCGCNGTGGCGCTGTTCNCCNCGATGGCGCGCCGTCGNTNGCGATGGATCGGCAGGCGATGGCTANACGCCCACCCTNAGCCGCCGGCAATGGCGCCGAGGATACGGTAGGGTTCNCGACCCGCGGCCACTTCGTCCGGNAGTGGCGCATCCGGCGAGGCATGAGACAGGTCTTCCATGCAGGCGAAGAAGCGCAGGTACGGCCGTCGCAGTCCGGTGGCGTGGTCGCGGATGGTGCCGCGCAACACCGGGTAGCGGGCTTCCAGCGCGTCGAGCACGGACCGCTGGGTCACCGGCCCATCCACGTCGAGCGCCACCTCTGCCCCGGTGCCCGCCAGATTGCGCAGGTGGTGGGGAATGACGACCCGGATCATGGCAGGGTCTGGACCTCGACCGAAAGAACCGCCGGCAAATCGCGCACGATGGCCTTCCAACTATCGCCCTCGTCGGCCGAGGCGTAGACCTGGCCGCCCGTCGTGCCGAAGTAAATCCCGCACGGGTCAAAATTGTCCACCGCCATCGCGTCGCGCAAGACGTTGACGTAGCAGTCGCCCTGCGGCAGCCCCTGGGTCAGCGCCTCCCACTCGTTGCCGCCGCTGCGGCTGCGGTAGACGCGCAGCTTGCCCTCCGGTGGGTAGTGCTCGGAGTCGCTCTTGATGGGCACGACGTAGATCGTTTCCGGTTGGTGGGCGTGCACGTCTACAACGAAACCGAAGTCGCTCGGCAAATTGCCGCTCACCTCGTGCCAATTGTCGCCGGCGTCGTCGCTGCGCAGCACGTCCCAGTGCTTTTGCATGAACAAGGTGTTGGGATGCGACGGATGCATGGCGATGCGGTGGACACAGTGGCCCACTTCGGCGTCGGGGNCGGGGATGTATTCGGATTGCAGGCCGCGATTGATCGGCTTCCACGTCTGCCCACCGTCGTCAGTGCGGAACGCGCCCGCGGCCGAAATGGCGATGAAGATGCGATCGGGGTTGACCGGATCCAGAATAATCGTGTGCAGACAAAATCCGCCACCACCCGTTTGCCAGATGCCGGCCGTGNCGTGCTGGCGCAAACCGGACAGTTCTTGCCACGTATGGCCGCCATCGGCCGAGCGGAACAGAGCCGCGTCCTCAACGCCGGCATAGACGACGTCGGGGTCATGGAGCGACGGCTCCAAATGCCACACGCGCTTGAAGTCCCACGGGTGGTCTGTGCCGTCATACCACTGGTGCGTGCCCGTCCGGCCCTCGTAGGCGAATTCATTGCCTACTGTCTGCCAGGTCTTGCCGCCGTCGTCGGAGCGGTGGANGATTTGGCCGAACCAGTCGCTGGCTTGCGAGGCGTAGATCCGGTTGGGGTCAACGGGGGAACCTTTGAGGTGATAGATTTCCCAGCCACCGAAATGGGGGCCGTCAACATGCCAGTTCTGGCGCTTTTCGTCGGAGGTAAGGATAAATGCGCCCTTGCGCGTGCCAACTAATACTCTGACGGTGCTCATGGGTCTCTCCTATGCAAGATTCTAGTGGCATCCCCGGTCGATGAGTATACGATCGCCTGCGAACAAGCGCTATCATAATAGAACATATATTCTACTCTGTCAATCCTCAAACATATCAGTCTGCGGGCGTTCGAGCGCCTCCATGACCGCCTGCTTTCCCGCCCCAACCAGAATCTCCAGCGTCGCTTTGTACCTGTGCAAGAGAGTCATGTGCTCGCTTGGCAGTTCGCGAAGCAAGTTGCTGGCCNTGGAATAGTCTCCCGCTTCCCGCAACCCGACAGCGATCTGCATCACCCAGCGGGCCAGGACCCAGGCGGGGATCGTCTGAACAATGATCCACTCGCGAGCCAGTGAACCCATCTCGGCCGCCGGTTCCTCGNGTTTTGGCAAGAGGGAATGCATAGCTTCCAGCCGCTGCTCGAGGATGGCGATGTTGCTCAGAACACCTTGCGCTTTTTCGTGGTACTTATTGAGGCCGGCATCCACGAACCACTGCGCTGGGTCGTCCGGCGCGAAGACGAACGCGGCGAGAAGACTGTACGTGAAGCGATAATGNGACGCCCAATCGTTCTGAATCGCGACGATGGAGTTGACTTCGAAATCCGGTGATAAGGGAGCGTCCAGCGCCCGGCGCATTTCCCGCGCGTCCAGGCGCTTGCGCAGGTAGGCCACGGCCGAGTCCTCATCGCCCGGATCCTCGGACCATAACCCGTTAATCAGGTCAGACCAAATATCCATTGTTTACTCCTGGCGGGTAAACACGCGGTAGCCCCAGCGCTCCAGTTCTAACTCCGTATCAGGGTCGAACCCAGCCGCTTCGCCCGTGGCGTAGTCGGTATAGATGCCATGGTGCAGGCTCTCGTGGAACCGGACGACCTGCGGCCGGTCGGAGAGGTTGAACACGCCAAATACCTTGTCGCGCTCGTTCTGGCGCACGAAGCTGAGTACNTGGGCCGGNGCGGTGTTGAAGANGTTGACCATCCGCGCCCCCCAGGCGGCNTTCCACAGCGCNGTGTTNTNGNGCTTCAGGGCGAANAGNTTNCGGTACAGGTCGCCCAACGGGTGCGGCCGCCAGTCAATGGGNTCCTTCTCGAAGAAGGCNAGNCGNCGCGGNTTGCCCGCCTCCTGCCCGTTGTAGACCAGNGGCATCCCCTCGCTGATGACCGACAGGACGATGGCCGCCTCCAGCGCGTCGCCGAACTGCTCGAACTCCGTGCCCTCCCAGGCGTTCTTGTCGTGGTTGCTGACGAACAGCATGCGCATNATNTCGCGCGGGTAGGCCTTCTCATTCCACGAGTAGTAGATGTAGAGGGCATTGACGTCGGCCTCGCCCATGGCGATCTTGTGCATCACGTCGTTCCAGTGCCAGGCATAAGTCATGTCGAAGGCCTCAGCGTGCAGATCGCGCGCCTCCCATTCGGCCAGCATGAAGACCGGCTTGATAGCATCAAGTTCNTTGCGAGCNTTGTTCCAGAAGTCGGTGGGCACGAACCCGGCCACGTCGCAACGATAGCCGTCCACGTCCACCTCGNGCACCCAATACTTCATCGCTTCGGTCATGAAACGGCGCATGCTCTCGTTGTTGTAGTCGAAGTCGATGATGTCGGGCCAGTCCCACCACGGCGTGGGGCGGAAGTCGCCTTTCCAGTCGCGGGCGTACCAGTCCGGGTGCTCGGCGATCAGGGNGCAGTCCCAGGCCGAGTGGTTGGCCACCCAGTCGAGGATGACGTACATCCCTAACTCGTGGGCCGTGGCGACGAAATGCTTCAAGTCGTCCAGCGTGCCNAACTCCGGGTTGACGCNGTAGTAGTCTTTCACCGAGTAGGGNCTGCCNAGCNTCCCCTTGCGNTTCAGCTCNCCNATNGGGTGGATGGGCATGAGCCAGACGATGGTNATGCCCAGATCCTTCAGGCGTGGCAATTGCGCCTCGGCCGCGCGNANNGTGCCCTCCGGCGTGAACTGGCGGGTGTTNATCTGGTAGATNGTGGCGNTTTTGCTCCACTCGGGNTGGGTGAGGNGNACTTCGGGTTGNGGNTGGTAGGGGTTGTAGTTCTGCATATTATGGTTTACTGTTCGNCGGCCCAGTTGGCTATCTCCAGTCCGGGCACGCGCCTGAATTCCCGTTCGTTGTTCGTCACCAGAACGACGTCAAGACTCAACGCATGGGCAGCGATCAGCGTGTCGAACGGCCCGATCGGCGTGCCCTGCCGTTCAAGTGCCGCCCTGATCGTCCCATACATTGTCGCGGCCGTCGAATCGAAATCAGCGATAACCAATGGCAATAGAAATCGTTCCAGCGCCGCCGCGCTGCGTTCCGGGTTCTGGCTTCTGTAAACCCCGTGAACCAGTTCAGCAACCGTGATTGTCGATACGCCAACCTGGCCGACTGTTTGGCTGGCTAACTCGCGCACCACCCTTTCAGGCTTTTGCCGGATAAGATAGATGCAAATGTTGGTGTCGAGCATGTACTTCATGGGAAAACCGGCTCGCGCTCCTGATCCGCGGGCTGGTCGCGGGCTTCCATAAAGTCGTCGGGGAATTCGTCAAGGCTTTCAATGAGCGATTGCCATGGCTCGTGATAAGGAAGCAGGATCACCGCATTGCCGACTCGCTTGATAAAGACCTCTGTCCCCTCGAAACGATACTCTTTGGGCAGGCGTACCGCCTGACTGTTGCCGCTAATGAATAATTTTGCGGTATTCATTTCGCCTCCACTTTTGTATATACAAATAGTATATATCCCACCTTCAATTTGTGTCAAATATTCGCACCAGGCAACTTCTCTGGCAATCACGAAGATCAGTTGCTTGTTCTGATAAGGGTAATGGTTAGAAAATCGGTTCTTGACAAACTTCAATTTCATGTTAATATCACTAACATGAAATTGGAGCAGCCAACGCGACAGTACAACATGACCGCCCGCGCCGAGGCGGCCGAGCAGACCGAACGCAACATCCTGGCCGCGGCCGTCACGTTGTGGCGCGATCACCACATTGACGACATCACCCTGCAGATGATCGCCGGGCGGGCCGGCGTCACGGTACAGACAGTCATCCGGCGCTTCGGCTCCAAGGACGGCGTCATCGTCGCCTGCATCGAGCGCGACGCGAGCGGGATAGAAGCCCAGCGGGAAATAGCCGCCCCCGGCGATGTGGTCCAGGCGCTTGATGATCTGCTGGCCCATTACGAGCGCGACGGCGATGCCGTGTTGCGCACCCTTTCGGTCGAAGACCGGTTCCCCATCGCCCGGACCATTACTGAAGAAGGACGAAGGGTTCATCGCGCCGCCTGCGCCCGGANCTTTGCCCCCTACCTGGCCACCGGTGACGAGGCCTATCNAACGCGGCTCGATGCCTTCGTAGCCGCGACGGATATTTANGTGTGGAAGCTNTTGCGNCGCGATCTGGGTCGCTCGGCCGCGGAAACCCGGCAGNCAATTCTCGCTCTTATCAATGGTCTGATCGCTCTCCCCNATTCTCAACCCTGAGGTGATTCAAAATGNATAACGCTCGCTCTTATTTGTTNGTGACGTGGGAAGGCGGGGGTAATGTGCCGCCCNTGCTGGGCACCGCCCGCCGCCTGGTCGAGCGCGGCCACGATGTNCGCGTGCTCACTGAGCCGTGTCTGCGGGACGCGGTGGCGGCGCTCGGCGCGCGGTTCGTGCCNTTCAGCCGCTACTTCGATCGCGAGGATTGCACCCGGGACATCATGGGCGACTGGGAAGCCANGACGCCGATCGGCGCGCTGCGGCGCANCTTCGATAAAATCGTCTTCGGCCCGGCGCCGGTTGTGGCNGAGGANACGCGCCGGGCCATCGAGTCGGAGCGGCCNGACGTCGTCGTGGTCGACCACATTATGCCCGGCGCGCTCGTGGCCGCCGAGGCGGCCGGCGTCCCGCGCGTCATCCTCTTCCACACACCGGAATTTCTGCCCGGGCCGGGCAANCCGGCCGCCGGGTCGGGGTTCATGCCGCGCGAGGATGTGATCGGCCGCGCCCGCGACGGGCTTTTCAACCGGGCATTCCTGAAAATGCTGGGCGCTTATCTTCCCAGNTTCAGACAGATGCATCGGGAGTTCGGCCTGNCGCCAATCGACAGNGCCGCTGACCTGGTTGAGCATTATCACCGGGCCGACCGGCGGCTCATCNTGACCAGCGAGGCGTTCGACTTNCCCATCACGCCGGCCCCGGCCAANACCCGCTACGTGGGCCCGGTGCTCGACGATCCCCAGTGGAGCGGCGAGTGGGAAAGCCCNTGGANNGACCGCGACAAACGGCCGCTGGTCGTCGCCAGCCTCTCATCNACCTTCCAGAACCAGCGGGACGCGCTGCAGCGGATCATTGCCGCCCTGGGCGCGCTGCCCGTTCGCGGCCTGGTGACCACCGGCCCGGCCATGCGCGGCGCGCAGTTCGACGCCCCCGCCAACGTNGTGGTCGTGNCCGCCGCGCCGCANTCGCGCGTGTTTCCNGAGGCNGCGGCCGTCATCNCCCANGGCGGNCACGGCACNGTCATGCGCGCGCTGGCNNATGGCGTGCCGGTGCTATGCTTGCCAANGGGGCGCGACCAGGATGACAACGCGGCGCGGGTGGTGGCGCATGGCGCGGGACTCCGCCTCAAACGCTCCGCCAAGCCGGAGCGCATCGCCGCCGCCGTACAGCGATTAATTGCCGAACCGGAGTTCAGGGAAAACGCGCGTCGGCTATGCCGCGTGATTGACGAGGATGTGGCCGCCGGTCGCGCCGTGGCCGAGCTGGAAACCGTGGGCTGGGAATCCCGAGCGCCGGCTTTTTAAACGACCGGCTGCGCCAGCATCAGAATNCGCGCGGCCCACTCGGCCGCGCGTTCTATTTCTCCCGGTCGCAGCGGCCCTTCGGTGTCCTCGACGATAAAGCCTTCTGGCGGCGCGATCATTGTCGCGCCGGCCTTGNCCAGCANATCNGCGATGCGCGTGGCTGCCCACGCCTTGTCGCCGGCGACCTTCATGGCGAAGCGTAACACGCCCTGCTCGACTTCGTCTCGGTCGAACCGGGTGTCGAAGGCCGCGGCTCGGCTATTGGGCAGCGAGAGGCCTTCCAGCAGGGCGGCGACCGTTTCGGTCGCGTTGAACCGCTGCGTGGGCGAGCCGACGATGATCAGGTCATAGCCGGACAGAGCCGGGCGCGTGGCCGCGGCCACGCGGAGCAGCGTCGTCTCCGCTCCCACCGACAGCGCGTCGCCGATGGTCTGGGCGATCTTCTCGGTGTTGCCAAATTGGGAATCATACAAGACCAAAGCTTTCATCATTTGTCTCCAATCGACGTATTTATTGAAAAGCGCTGGAGCTATCGTAGCAGCCGGCCGGCCCATTGCCAATACACCTTTAGTTATAAATGCGGAAAGCCTCGCCGGCGGCTAAAGATAGCGACGGCGAGGCTCATCAATGGATTTGTCTTTCGTTCAGCCGGAGAAGATTATCTGAATCCACCCTGACCAAGCATTGT
>JAACJX010000637.1 GCA_014237545.1 Ardenticatenia bacterium
TCCAGCACCCGCGGCGCGCGACCGTCGAACGTGGTCCGGACCCGCTCGCGCATTGACTGGATGACTTTCGGCTTCTGCTCCGGCGCCTTGTTGGGAAGCCCGGCGATGATGAGTTCCATCAATTCCGCCCGCTCAGACTCGGTCATGGGCGCGTCGACCAGCGCGGCAAAGGTTGCCGCGCGGCAGGCAGCCAGGGGCCGGCGGGCGAACCATGTGTGGATGGCGTGGATGTCGCCCTTGGCAATCGATTTGGAGCTCTCGACGCCGATCTCGGCCAGTGGCAGCAGCTCCTCGATCAGGCGTTTAGGTTGTTTTTGGCTCATAAGGGTGTTTCCTCGTCGGTCGCGGCCCGCCAGGTGGACGCGTTGTAGACGTAGCGCGCGCCGCTGTAGAGGATATCGTCGTGGGCCATCTTCGCCCATGGATCGCGGACAATCGTCAGCGCTGGATACTCGCCTAGTGGATCGCCGACGACATAGAGGTAGTAGTTTTGGCGCAATCGTTGCGCAGCGCGGAGTTCAGTCTCGCTCAACAGGATGCGGCCGGTCGTAGTGCCCTTGACTTCAATGCAACGCGGCCCGCCCGGACCGGTGCTGTGCAGGTCGTACGGGTAATTAGTGTGTTCGCCGCTGACATCTTTCGTATGGCGGCCGTGCCGTTCTTCATAGGCTACGGTGTGGGCCACAGCCGCAGCGGCAATCGTCGGCCGCTCATCGACTAACTCTGCCTCGGGCGCCCCGACGAGCGAGAAGACGGCGGCTACGCCGAGCACCTCTGCCGGTCCCAGGGAGCAGGCCGCCTCGTGGTCGAACTGGTATTCCAGTTCGCGCACCCGCCGGCGGGCGTGTATTAACTGCTGTTCGGTAGTACGGCTCTCCTCACCTTCGCCGAAGAAGGCTGCCTCGTTGTTCTTATCCTGTGCGACTCGCTCGGCTTGCCGGGCATCCGTCAACAAAGCCTCACGTCTTAAGTCGGTGATCCGGCCGCGCCGGCGGCGCGCGCCCTCCAGAAAGGGGAGTTGCTGATTGTCGGCGCTCCAATCCAGCACCGGCTGCGAATCAGCCGCCCGTTCGCGCGCCCACTCCGGAATGAGGAAGTCGTCGTCAGTGGGCACCAGATCATTGAGACAGGCAGCCGAGACAGTCTGCAAACCCTCCGACGTTTGTCTGACCGCGAACAGCTTCTCCTCGACGACCTCGTCCCGGCCGTCCCGCACTTGCGCCGCCAGGAACCATAACAGGTACGCGTCACCGGGGGGCAACGTCAGGTCGATGAACCGCGCGCCTTGCCGTAACGTTTTGCCCCACCGGGTTTGGACGACGGCCAGCAACCGGTCAAAGATCGTCGTGCCTAGAGCCAAATAGGTCGCTTCCTTACGCTCGGCGGCTCCGCTCTGGGCGACGACTTCCCGGTGAAATGTGAATAGCCGGTTACTCTGGGCGGGCAACCCCAGCTCTTTGGCAATCCCGGCGCGCTGGACCGTAAGATTAATAACGGCTGCGTCGCCCGGCTCGCGGGTCTGATTTTCCTCGGGCACGGCGACCGGCGTTTCGTTCAACTCAACCAGCGTATCGACAAAGAAATGTTGCGCGTACTCCGGCGTCAGGCGCGATTGCCGCGAAGCCTCTTTCATTTCAATGAATGTCTCATTGCTGATAGCAAACGGTTGCTCCCGCCATTCCTTCTGCTGCCGGGCGCCCTCTTCGATCTTCGCCATCAGGCTCCGCAGCGCTTTTTCGTGGGAATCATCCGTCGGCGATGAGGTGGAAACATCAGCCATCAGCTTTTCCAGGCCGCTATCGCTGATAAGCGTGCTGACCACATCGAAGACCCCATCGCCGAGGTCAACGCGCATTTGGTCCAGACGTTCCATCAGACCAGCGAGGACTTGACCTTCGCGAGTATCGGCCGCGACCAGGTTAAAGATGCGGGCCACGCGGGTTTGGCCATAGCGATGAATGCGCCCCATGCGCTGTTCCAGGCGCGTCGGTACCCAGGGCAGGTCGTAGTTGATCATGTGGGCGCAGAACTGGAGATTGATCCCCTCGCCGGCGGCTTCGGTCGCTACCATGATCTGGCAATGATTCTTGAAGTCGCCTTCGGCCTTGATGCGCGCCTCCTGCACCATACCACCGTCGATCTGAGTCACGACGTAACCCCAGGCTTCGAACAAGCGGCGCAGAAACACGAGGGTGTCTTTGGCCTCGGTGAAGACCAACAGTTTCTCACCGCTCTCAAGGGTGACTCCCATCTCAGCCATCATCTCTTGCAGCTTTTCGACCTTTGTTTCCCGGCCCGTCCGTCGGACTTCCTCCAGCAACGCCAGAAGGGCGTCCAGCTCCGCCACTTCCTTGTCGCGCTGCTCTTGATTGCGCGCTGGCGACGCCGACTCAGCCTGCTGCTCTTTCTGCCAGCGCTGGGCCTCGGCTTCATCCTCCAGCTCCGCCCATTTCAATTCCGATAATTCCAACTGTGACTGGAACAACAGACCATTCTTGCGGTTATGCAGCGATTGCTCGAGCGCCGCGAAGCTGGAAGCCATGCGCCGCTGCAAGATGACCATGGCGAATTCGGTGTTGACTCTTGTCGTGCCGCCGATACGCTCCGCCGCGCGATAGATCTTGTCGATGTATTGGGTGAGCGCCTTGTATAGCTCCATCTCCGGCGGGTTGTCGGCGATGGTGTGCATGCGTGTCTTCACCTCGCGCTTCTTGAACAGCGGCCGGCCGTCGAAATCGACCATCTCCTCTTTCAATCGTCGCAGCATCACCGGATTGCCGCGCTGGTCTGGCGCCCGCTGGTTGACAATGACAGGGTCGTAAATATTGTTATCGAGCAGTTGCAGCAACTTAAGGAAATTGCCGCGGTCGCCTTTGTGTGGCGTCGCCGTGGCCAGAACCATGTGTTTCGAGTTGCGGGACAGAATGCGCCCCAGTTCGTAGGCCAGCGTCTCGCGGTCACCATAACCGGCCATGTGGTGGGCCTCATCGACTAGTACCAGGTCCCACGGCACGTTGGCTAACGTCGCCTGGACATCGCGCTGGCGGGCAAACGGCGTTGACGTAATAAGCTGATTTGACGAGGTCCAGTACTCGATATCTTTCTGCAGGCTTTCCCGGTCGACGATCTCGAACTCGACGAGGAACTTTTGTCGAAGTTCGCGCTGCCACTGGCGGGTCAATGCCGCCGGAGCGACGATCAGCGTGCGCATATCGGGCTGGCGACTGGCCAGCTCCTTGTAGAGTAAGCCGCCCATGATCGTCTTACCCGCGCCTGCATCGTGGGCCATCAGATGGCGGATACGCGGTTGCGGCAGCATCACGCCATAGACCGCCTCCATCTGATGGGGCAGCAGATCGACCACAGTGTTATTGGCGGCGAGCAAGGGATCGGCCGTGTAGGCCAAACGCAGCCGCTCGCCCTCTAGGGCCAGGCGAAACGGTTGCGCTGCGCCGTCAAAAGTGTAGGCTGCCTCGCGGACCTCCAGCGCCTGCCAGTCAGCCAGGGGTAGCGTAGTCGTGTAATGGGTGCGCGTGTTTAGACCGACGGCCTCGATCGTGACAAACGATTCCGGAGAGTCGGGTTGGGCGGTGATGATGGCAACGGGTTCGGGCCAGTAGTCGCAATGGATGGTCCGGGCACGCATGAGGGTAATGGTACTGCGAATAGGGCGGAGGGGCGAAGAACATCTAAACTTTTCGTTCTAATCGAGAAAGTTAAACGCTGGCTGGTCCAATGATGGGGGACTTGTCACGTTGAAGGCTGCATAGACCTTACCGACATAGTAGATTGCATCGCAGTCAACAATCCACTGTCTGCCACTATGAACAGGTATTGCAGCTTTTCCCCTAAGGCACGTTTTCTGAGTATATACGCTAGAGATGATATGGTCTGGAGGAATGCGGACATTAATGCCAGAGCGATATTGAAAGCTTGGAGAGCTGGACGAATAAGTGGCTACGAGGCTTGGGTTCTGGTCAGCTACAAATCCCCCCGGAATCAGCGTTCCATCTTGTTGCGAGAGCATCTTTTGCTCGCAGATTATCACGACGCACTGATGTTGCGCACACTGAGCCATTTGGATTGCTATCGCAGGCCTTGAGGCTGGGTAGGAAGCATCTAACTCTGGTAACAATCCCATGGAAAAGCCCTTACTTCGAAATATCGCCTTCACATCTGCGTAAGGAATTAAAAACTCGGCAGCTCCGATATTGCAATAATCCTCAAGTACGCGCCCAAATTTTGTAGGGGCATGGTCATCGAGAAATCCATACAACTCACCGTCGCCGCGAAGCAAATGATGAGTTACTTCGTGGAAGAAAGTGAAGTTGAGACGCTCTGGAGACGAAACGTAAGGATCGATGGTAATGTATGGCAACTCACCTGGAATATAGTTACCACCGTGCAAAACGCCTTGTTGTTCTCGAATTTCGATATTAAGCAGTAGGGCCAGCGGGTGATTTGGCCCCTCGTATGAGGGCATTCTATCTATACCCAACCTCGTCTTGCATTGCTGAACAAGACTTCTTAGCCTCTCCTGTGCATCGCGCTCAGTTACGATAGGCATCGAGCTACCGCCCCAAAATGGATTTGAGGGAATAGTACAACTGCAACCACTCTTCCTTTGTTTCAGCCCGGTGTTTTGAGCGAGTCTCCACTCGAAGTAATAGGTCTTGAAATTCTTCGTCCACGCCGCCAGGTACCATCCCAAGAAAATTTTCAAACCCTGCTGGGTACGAGCGAGGAGCTGGCAGTGAGCCAGCCTCTGCGTTTGCTAGGATACTATTAAGAGGTACTTGATAAAAGGCGGCCAATTTCTCCAAGGTATCAAGCGACGGCCTTGTTCTTCCCCTTTCTAAATCTGACAGAAATGAGACGGATAGGCCTGTTTCCTCACTCACCTTGGACAGCGTATGTCGTTGGCTTTTTCGTATGGCCCTGAGTTCTGGCCCGATCTCCATAAGGCCTCCCGGTAGGTTCGTTTATTCTGTACGTACGTACATCTTACCACAGTTACGCCTTGACAAGAAATAACGCAGTAGATATAGTTACGCATGGAGCGTAATTTGTAATATTTTTACGTCATGAAAGCTTGCTGAATTAGGAGATTAATGACATGACAAGACGACGAGTAACCCATACGGGCAAGGATAGGAATNGCGACATTACGAGCTTGTGCGCCCACGGCGAGTGGTGGTCTCCACGCAAGAAAGGGGATGCCATTCAAGATATTGAAAGCGGCGCCAATTCGTATTACGTTCGCTGGCAGGACGGCAAAGAAACCGAAATCAGGGTGGTTAACGGCAGCACCGGTAAATACCTTCGGACAGATAGGGACAATACGGCGAGAAATAATCTGGACGATCTGCCGGATTGCTAAACGGCTCATCCACACTCGGTAGTTTTTGCAGGATGCCGATAGAGGANGGGTAAATCACGCCTATCAGTCTTCCCGCGGATGGGAAGGCTTTTTTGGTAGCTGTAAAGTTCCAGTTAGCGGAGTAGAAGATGCCAGATTTCCGTTTCACCCGTCTCGAGAAATACAAAGTCGGCGGCACAAAAGGCAATATGGAACTCAACATCCCCTTGCCTAAAACCCCAAGTGGAAAGGTTTATCGCTGGTGCCCCAATGAGGAGTGCACGCCGCGATTGTTTCTTCTTGGCAACGCTCAAACACCAGAAATCTTGGAGGGTTCGCGAATCAGGAGATATCCAGGATCACGGGGAACTACATGTCCGTACTGTGGCATCGACGCTGACGATGATGAATTTAACTATGCTGGCGATATCAGAGCCATACAGAAATACATAGAATGGGCCACTTCAAGGGATGTTAACGATCACCTCCAAAATATGGCCAGAGACTTCAACCGCTCACAACCCAGAGGCGGTCTTGTTTCCATCAAGATGGACTTCAAACCAGATCGTTCCCCTGAACCTCGAGCATGGCGGGAGGATCTAATTCGGAATCTAGCCTGCGATACTTGTGGTCGAGAGTATGGCGTTTATGCGATTGCATTGTTCTGTCCTGATTGTGGATGCAATAATCTCCACGTTCACTTTGAACGCGAAATCGAGCTCATCCTTCAGCAAATTGGCCTAGCTGAAGCTGTTGCGGGAAATGGTAATAGAGAACTGTCTTACCGGATATTAGGCAACGCGCACGAAGATGTGCTAACCGCCTTCGAGACGTACCAGAAGACCGCCTACAAACACCTTGTCAGGCATATGTTTCCCGCTGAGGAAGCGCAGAGAATGACCGCCAAAAGAGCCATCGGCAATCGCTTCCAAAATGTGGATAGGGCCACGGATCTATATGAAAAACTTTCCGTTAATCCCTTCTGCGTTCTAACGGCAGACGAGTTGGAATTAATGAAGTTGAACATAGAGAAGCGCCACGTGATAGGGCACAACTTATCAATGACCGACGAGGCGTATTCATACGCAGCCGCGCACGATATGCCAGGGACTACGGTTGATATACTTGCCAATCAGGTGACCGCATTTGCCCAAATAGCTAAGAAGGTAGTTCTTGAATTGGAGCCGCTGGTGTAGCATGCCCCTCTAATCATCAACACCCGCTGGCGTCCCTTGTCTAGGGTCGCAAGGTTCCATCTAACAGCAACCTGCGATTGGAATTGAGGGCATGCGGCCTGGCCAACAACATTGTTACGAATCTATATCTTGTAAGCGTCTTGAATAGCCTGATGTTTGGTTTCTGTCCCAGTTCAGCGTTGCCACTTGCATGTCTCTACTTCTGATGAAACACTTACAATACGACGCCTCCACCCAGTCGGGGTTCGCGGATCTATGGTGCGAGATCGCTTGGACGAAATCTAGCAGCGCGATGAACTCGTCTCTCCGGTTACTCGTCTCTATGGGCCTGCCTCGTGACAACTACGCTCGTTCCCACTTGTTTCCTCAAAACTTTGGCAGGGGAGGTTATGGAGGTGGCGGTGTTCCATGGACGACTCGACAGTTAGGCTTTATCCGCGACCACACAAAACGGCTAAATAACAAAGGTGAATTAAGTTATGGTTCATGAGTTTCAATCGATCGCCAAAAAGCTATTAGCTGATTTCGAACGCTCCTCTAATTTGCAGCATCAAGGAATTAAAGGAGTTGCACGAGAACGTGCTCTAGTTATCCAGCTCTTAAAGGACCACTTGCCCGGCAAATACTCCATAGGCAGCGGATTGACCTGCCCTGAGAATAGTGGACACACAGTTAAGGTGTACGGACAATAAACGTGCGAGGTGTGTCATGGTGAAGGAACGAAGGACATTTACACGGGAGTTCAAGCTAGAGGCTGTGCGGCTGAGCATGGAAGACGGGCGGTCGGGCGCGTCCATTGCCAGAGAATTGGGGATCAGTCGCAATGTATTGTACCGGTGGCGCAAGGAATTTCTGGAAGACAGCGCGGAGTCCTTTTCCGGGCAGGGCAAGATGAAAGCCAGTGACGAAGAGGTGGCTCGACTGCGGCGCGAGGTAGCGTCCTTACGGGAAGAGCGAGAGATCTTAAAAAAAGCGTTGGTGTTCTTCAGCAAGGAAAGCAAGTGAGATACCGTTTCATCGGGGAACATGGCGACCGCTACGGCGTGCGGCGACTGTGCCGGCTGCTGGATGTTTCGTCGAGCGGTTACTATGCCTGGCGCGACCGGCCGCCTAGCCGGCGAGCTCGACAAGACGCGGNGCTGCTGACCCACATCCGCGAGTTGTTTCGTGCTGGGCGTGGAGTCTACGGCTATCGGCGGGTACATGCCCGGTTGCAGGCTGAACTCCCTTGTGGTCGCGACCGGGTGGCTCGTCTGATGCGCCTGGCTGGCCTGCGAGGCAAAGCTCGGCGGCGGTTCAAGGTGACGACTGACAGCGACCACCCGTTCCCGGTCGCGCCCAATCTGCTGGCCCAGGATTTCAGCGCCGCCGCGGTCAACCAGACGTGGCTGGCCGACATCACCTACATCCCGACCGATGAGGGCTGGCTGTATCTGGCCACCATTGAGGACCTTTTCTCGCGTTTCATCGCCGGCTGGGCCATGGCAAGCTATCTGACCGACCATTTGACGCGCAGCTCCTTGCAGATGGCCCTCAGCCGCCGGCAACCACCGGCCGGGCTGGTCCATCACTCCGACCGGGGCAGCCAGTATGCCAGTCATGCCTATCGAGACCTGCTGGCCGAGGCCAAGATCATCCAGAGCATGAGCAGTACCGGCAATGCCTATGACAATGCCCCGATGGAGAGTTTCTTCTCCCGGCTGAAGAACGAACTGGTTCATCATCGTCGTTATCGAACCCGACAAGAAGCGCGACAGGATATCTTTGAGTACATTGAGGTCTTCTACAATAGGCAACGGGCGCATTCGGCCTTGGGCTATNGTTCGCCTTTCGAATTCGAGGCCATCCATGCTGCACCTTAACCTACCGTCCACTTTTTTCAGGGCATAACAGATTAATTCTGGATAGTAGTGGTAATGCCAGCAAACAGCAGGATATCGTTATATACGATGGCTTCAGTATGCCGGTTCTGCAAAATTTTGAGGAAAGCAAGGTCTTCTTTGCGGAACAAGTGTATGCAACCATCGAGGTCAAATCCAATCTTGGTCGAGAAGAAGTCAAGGACGTTGTCGAGAAAGCTGGCAGCATCAAGCAACTTAGATGGGGTAGCACAACTGAACCAAGTATATTTGTTTTTGGGTTTGCCTTCAGAAGTTCGTTGACATTTGAACAAATACGCGATTTTGTACAAAAGCGAGTAAACAAGAGCGATAAAGGCTGGGGGATCGGTGCGATTGCCGTGTTGGACGATAAAGATGGTCGGACAGGGTTGATAACGAACGTCGATCCTTACTTGTTGGGGTCCATCAAGGTGAAATCGGTTCGACAAGATCCGATTGCCAGCATCATTACTAAGAACAAGGGCGATACGCTACTCGTGTTCTATCTACTCCTTATGGAGGCCCTCAGATTGGCATCGAGCTTAATCACCCCACCTAATTATCTATCATATGCAAACTCGGCCGGCCTCGGGACAATCGATGTTTTTGTTGGTAAGCCAGGGACCGAATTAATGGCCAATCAGAAAGCCTTGGAAGTGTTGAGGCAAGCCCATCAACTCACAGATGATGAAGTAATCAGGGCTTGGCATTTCCTTATAAGACATGCCGAAATTGCGTCAAATGAGATCATTATCCATCCAAATGCTGTATTTATCTTAGGTGGACTTGTGCTTACTGATGTACCACGTCCAATTGAGATTATGGAAGCAACCGAGAGATATCTTGCCGGAAATGCGACAGGAATGGATATAAACAAACTGGCTTATCTTGTAGATATACTGAGAAAGGTATCCTCAGAGAATATTTTTATTGAGATTGGGAGTAGCATTTATTAGCTCTCCTATCATGGTTGACTCTTGTCAGTTGATATCTAGAAGCCGAGAAGCAAAGTGGATTTAGGAACCTTCCCAAATAAATCAATCCGTATCCCCTCGCTGGGCACCGTCGAGGTGACATATATATCCCTTGGCCGAGCGATATATTTCGGGGAATTGCTTGAAATAGCAATATCAGACAAAGATTTCGTTATCAAGGTGCTGCATCGGCAAATAGTAGAACCGCAACTAAGTATTGAGGATATTCAGGTTCTCTCTGATGAAGAGCTAGAGACGCTGGCAAGGTTTTTAATTCAGATTGAACCCAGCACCTTCCAATACTTCAAGAATACTGGGGATATTTATCAAGACTTCAAGCAAGCGTTCTTAAAATATCAGAATGTTCAGGCCGAAGAGATGAAGACAATGATCTCTAACGCAATTCGGCCCGCATTGGAGAATGTCGCCAACATTATTCGGGCTAACAGTTTGTTTCTGGACAAGCTTGGCCTGATCTCGGAGTCCATAATTGCCCCATCTCATATAGTCTACGATGCCCTAAATACCTATAACGACAACATAAGGACACTCGGCGAGCAAGTCCTTTTGACGACCGGTCCTATAATTGAGGCCGCGACTGCCAGCATCACGATTTGGCAAAGTTGGGTAGATGCCAATGATTATATATTCAACCGTATTTCTGATTATTGGGATTCATTTCATAAGCAATATGAGATTACTGAAAAAGAAGCCGTTCAGATTCTGAAGAGATACAAGTGGTTTATTAGCCCAAGTTTTCCACTCCATTTTGTATATCAAGTCGTGGAGTTGGGCAGACGGGAGGGTAATCAGTACAAAGCAATCAACGATCTTTTCGTAGACTATTTTCAAAAAGATAACTGGACTAATCTAGAGGAAATGATTCATTCGTGGAAAGATAATCCCGTTTTTAAGGGACGTTACAAAATTATTCTTGACTGCCTGAAGACCGTACAAACCATGGAGAATAATAATGTGAACGTTGCTAACGTCATTTTGCCAACGCTTATCGTCCTTATTGACGGGGTAACGAGCAAGTATCTGGAACAGAAAGGATTGAGCTGGAAGAACGACTTCACGGAGGATGTGGTTGACAAGGCTGGAGTAGTAAAAGAAAAAGGAAGGATCACTCAGTATAAAAACATAAGAACAGCGGTCCTGTCTTCTAGCCTAGATGNACAGATCAACCACGTATTTTTGGAGATCCTCTTTCGCAGCTCAAGGCAAGTAGGGATAGAACAACTTTACGACTTTAATAGACACAAGGTTCTTCATGGTAAGACAGTCAGGTACGGCAAAAAGGTCCATATGATCCGTGCGTTCATGACATTGGACTTTCTCGCCCATCTTGCGGAGGCCTAGAAGGTTCCAACTCAAGTGTAAACGGTACGGTATAAAGCAAAATCCTAAGGGGAACCAAACAAGCAGTGCCTCGATTCATTTGCTGCATCCCTCTTCAATTTCGCAGGGCAATACCCAACTCTTCCAGACCACTTTTTTCATTTGATATATTACAACGAATGTTGAACTACTGTTTCTTACTCCAGCTTGGCTAGGTCAGGTAGTTATCACTCTCCTCCTTGTACCCAAATAAACGGTTGATTCTTTGAACCACTCCAGTCCGGCAAACGTCCGTTTTCCTTACTCGAATGGATTCCTAGTATCTGACATCTAAATGTGCTGCTGGAATCAATACTTAAGAACCGAACCGGCCACCCAGGCCCCGACCGACTAAACGATTTGTAGTAAGCTCAATTAGCCGAAAGAGAACATACGTGCTAATATATGGAGGGCTCAATGCGAACCGCCATCGCATCAATGTGCCCGTTATAAGTTCTTGCATTGGATGCTATGATGGCGGAAACCGAAACCTGGTTATTGGAACAACTCAAGGCATTGGCCGTCAGAGTCGGCGNGCCCGTATCAATAACCCTCCGTATCCTTCCCGATGATGATCTCCAACTTGACCTGGAAACCCGCTCCGGCCGGCACGGGATCGCCTTTGGCGCTTCGTTGTCACAAATGCTGACGGAAGCTGAAGAGGCGCTGTTTCAGATCGATGAAGTGCTTCAGGAGTTGGGTGTCGTCATCTGACANGCTCCATTCGCAGAAATGGCTCAGTGCCCAGGCCGGTCAACCACTCTTTCTTGAAGTGGCCGACGGCGGAATGGCCACACCTCTAAACCGCAAATAGTTGTATAACGTCCCGCGCGATATCGACAGCTGATCGCAGATCTCCTTCACCGTCAGTTCCCGTTCCTGATACAGCTTCTCGGCGATGATGGCCGTGTGCTGGGCCTTCTTGGACAGCCCCTTCGGCCGGCCGCCCACCCTGCCCCGCACTCGGGCCGCGACCAACCCGGCCTTCGTCCGCTCGCGGATGATGTCTCGCTCGAATTCGGCCAGGGCGGCAAAGACGTGGAAGGTGAACTTACCATGCGGCGTCGTGGTGTCTATCTGGTCATTNANGCTATGNAGCGCCCCNCCCTTCTCCTGGATCTCGTTCACCAGGTTNACNAGGTCNTTNAGTGACCTGGCCAGCCGGTCGAGCTTCCAGATGACGACGGTGTCCCCCTCCCGGAGCTGNTCGAGCAGCTTCTTCAGTTCCGGTCGCTCGCGGGTCGCGCCGGTTATTTTTTCCTTGTAGATTTTGCCGCAGCCGGCGGATTGAAGGGCATCGAGCTGGAGTGAAAGGTCCTGGTCTTGCGTACTGACGCGAGCGTAGCCAATTTTCATAAGCATTGTCCAACTAAACGGTGTCAACGAATGTTAACTAAATCTTGTTTTATTATACAGTTTATTGGACGCTGCGGAAGAGGAAGGAGAAGAGGAACGACAAATTGCGGATGGAGAGCAGCCAACTATCCAAATAAACGAGGGTTTTGTTGGACAGCGGAGGTTTAATCTTAAGCTCGCGTAAAACTGATAATCTAGGTTTAGTAAAGTAGATCTGGCCATATGATATGAGATCCCACATTGTTCTTCCATTAAAAGCTCAATGCCCATGGCGGCTGCCATATCAATAGCGTTATATTCTAGTTTATGTTCTTTCCTTGACCCCTGCCCTTCACGGTCGTAACAAACATTTCGGCGACCTAGAGGACGGACGTGACCCGGCCGATCACTGTCGACGGGAAGCCATTCAGCATGGTCAGCCTGACCGTTCGCCGCGGGTCGCGGCTCGCCGGGCGAACGGTGGGCGAAATCGAGGGTGAGCTCGATGTGAGCGTGGTGCTCTTGCGGCGCGACAGCTCGTCGGACCCGCACCCTGCAGCCAGCATAGTCGTTGCCGAGCGGGACAACGTAGCCGTGCTAGGCGAGCCGGAGCAGATCGGTCAGGTGGTGGGGGCGAGCCAGAAGTGAGTGAAGTGTGACGCGTCCGGAATGTCGCCAAACTTCGTGGTCATGTTAACTACTGATGTGTGGCGCATCAGTATTAAGCCTCGCAGCTGTGCTTTCAGGTCATCCGACGGAGATTCTCTTCTACATGCACCGGCGAGATTCCAAAGGCAATCACAGGCAGAAAGATTGCGTTCACAAACGGACGTGCTAACACCATCATGCCAGTCGAAACAGATTTGCCGAATGATGAGCGACGGGGGTCTGGTTCATAGATCCGCTTATTTGTAGCCAGCGCTATTGGAAGCATCCGGTGGAGGACATTGATCGCCATCTGCATCGTTTTCACCGCCCGTTCGCGTCTGCGCTGGACTTTTGCAAGATCATCCACCGNTACGTTCATCTCTATGAGTGGGCTGCTGAGTATATTCGCCGCTGCCACCGCATCCTGGATAGCATAGTTAATGCCATTGCCACCTACGGGGGACATGACGTGCGCCGCATCCCCTATGAGGAGCAGACCGGGCTTGTACCAGTACCGAAGGTAATCGGCCTCCACCGATAGCAGGGAGATTTGTGTCCAGTCTTGGAGCACCGCCACACGATCGGCAAACTCCGGCGCAGTCGAAATGATATCCTGCCGAAGAGCTTCGATGCCTGTGGTGCGCAAGCGGGGAAATGAGCCTTTCGGAATGGAATATCCGCACTGCCATTCCTCTCCTCGATCCAATTGGATCAACACGTGCCCATTTCCAAATCGACCCATTAGACCATGTAGGTCAGCCGGCTGGCGCGGCAGGCGAAACCAGAGCAAGTCTAGAGGCGTGGCGGCCTTAATCGCTTGAAAGCCTCCCAGTTTCCTCATTATTGAGTAACGACCGTCCGAGCCGACCGTTAATGGGGCGCCTATTTCACGCAGGCAGCCTGCGCCGTGATAGCGCACACCGGCCACCGTCCCGTTGTGTTCGACCAGCTCACTTACCCGCGCCCCCATCACAAGCCGAAAGGATGGAAAACATTTGGCCTCATGGATGACAAACTCGAGGAATTGGACTTGAGGCATCAAGGCAATGTAGGGGTATTTCGTCTTAAGATGGCTGAAGTCACCCATCTCAAGAGGTCCATCTGGAGTCAGGGTGGTCAGTTTNTGCAACTTGGTATGCGGCAANTGTAATAAGCGGTCGGCTAAACCCAACTCATCCATGATTTCCAGGATGGAAGGGTGGAGTGTGTCTCCCCGATAATCCCGATCGAAGTCATGGTGCGCTTCGAGCAGCGTCACAGGGATGCCTTGGCGAGCCAATATAAAGGACAGGATTACGCCTGCTGGCCCGCCGCCGACTATCACACATGAAGTTTGCTTTACGACCGCATTCATGGCCCATTCTCGCCGCCGTGACCGCTTCACAGTGGGAACGATTCGGCATTCTCAGCTATCCGGCCTCTCGTATTACAGGATAATAATCCCCGTGAGGCAGATCGGCCAGACAGCACTTCTGAGTGAAGTATAGGAAATGAGCAGCGGGAGCGTCATAGATGATGCATATGTCATTTCATGATACTGCTGGCAAATCTTCTGAAAGGCTTTTCAATTGCGGGAACGTATAATCGGCAGTCAAAATAGGAGAAGTTAGGATGGCAACAAATGACAATCCTCAAAATTTGCAGCCACTTAAAGCGGCTGGGCCGCTTGTGGTTTCAAAAACGAATCTTAGACGCAGTTAGGATTTAGCTGGACAATATGTTAACGCAGACCAGCGACAATGAACACACGGCTCAAGCCATTGCAGAGTCTGGAATAGATGAATCTATGCCGACTTAAAGCTACAAGATAATGTGTGAAGGTTCTTAAACTGGCCGGTCGTTATGGCTACGAGGCTATGGTTGCGATGGCGTCAACGGACGTCCCGACTTGGCCGAAGCAACAGTAGGAATGGCCATGGGCGCAGCCGGATCGGGCGTGACCTTGGTACTGCTACTTTTGACAGAATTGGTTCACGGGATATACTTTAACGTAGGTTGAACTAATTCCCTTGGAGAAACGAATGGATTTTTCACCCCCCACCGATATGCAGAAGCTAGCCGAACGGTTAAAGGTTTTGGCCGAACCGAAGCGCCTACTGATTTTGAACCTGTTGCTGAATGGCGTTCAATGTAACTGCGAGTTAGGTGATTACCTCGACATGACACCCAGCCTTATCTCCCACCATATTCGCGCTCTGCGTGAAGTTGGACTAGTGGATATGGAACGCGATGTACTCGACGGGCGGTGGATCTATTACTCGGTTAATGAATTAGCCTTGCAGGAACTGAACGACACTTTCGGCGCGTTCTTTGACCCCCGGCGCATCCTACCACGCCGGGCGACCTGCGGGCCGCAAGGGGCTTTCACCCGTCTGGACGATATCCGGGTCGCCGCCTGATTTTTTTTGCCAAACTAGTTAAACGGAGATTAAACTAATGAGCGATACCATTTCTTTCGACACGGACAGCATCTACGCCAAGGCGCTGGCTGCCGCGGACGCTACGCCCGCCGTCGAAATATTCGATCCCCCCATGTGCTGCCCCACCGGCCTCTGCGGGCCGACGCTGGACCAGACGCTTCTCGACGTGAGCGATATGATCCTCGCCCTGCAGGCTGGCGGCTTGCGCGTGGAGCGGTATCAGATGACGTCCCACCCGCAGAAGTTCATCAACAACGCCGACGTCATGCGCCTGGTGCGCGAGAAGCAAATGGCCGCGCTGCCGATCACGGCTGTGCGCGGGTAAATCATCAAGGTCGGATCCTACCCGACACTCAACGAGGTCCAACCTCATCTAGACGGAGCCAACCAATCGTGAACGCTGAATTTATCTTTTTCTCCGGCAAGGGCGGCGTGGGCAAGACCAGCATGGCCTGCACCACCGCCGTGCGCCATGCCGACGAAGGCCGCCGGACGCTCATCGTCACTACCGATCCGGCCTCCAATCTGGCCGACGTTTTTGAGCAGCCCATCGGCCATCAGGTCACCGCTATCGCAGGTGTGCCTAATCTATGGGCGATGGAGATCGACTCCGATCGCGCCACCGAGGAGTACATCGACCGGGCCATGGCCCCCATCCGCGCCGCTTTCCCAGAGCAGATCGTTGCTGTCATGGAAGAGCAGATGAGTGGCCCTTGCACATCTGAGGTCGCCGCATTCGACCGGTTCGTAGACTTTCTGGAGCCGGCTGCCACCGACGCTCCGCTCCAGTTCGACACGGTCATCTTCGACACCGCCCCAACTGGCCACACCATCCGCCTGCTCGAACTTCCAACGGAATGGAGCCAGACGATTGAGGCAGCCGAACAGGGCAGCGGGCAGACCTGCCTAGGTCCGGCGGCGGCCATCCAGGATGCCAAGCACAAGTATGAGCGGGCGATGTTGACCCTGCGCGACAAGAGCCAGACCTCATTCGTCTTCGTCCTGCACCCCGAAGCGACGTCAATTAAGGAAACCAAGCGAGCCATGGACGAGCTGGGCAAGCTGGGTATTCACCCCCACCGCCTTATCGTCAACGGCATCGTCCCGCCCCAGGCGGCTGAAGGTAATGACCTCTTCGCCGGACGGCGGGCCATGCAGGCCGGTTACCTAGGCCGTATCGAGCGCGAATTGCCTCTGCCGACCCAGCGGATGTACCTGTTGGACGACGAGATCAAGGGCGCGGACAAACTGCGCCAGGTGGGTCGATTGCTATTTGACGGCCTCACCTATGCCTATTCGGCGCGGTCCAACGGTCATGTCAACGGTTCGAGCGCCAAGACACTTGATCCCGCTCTTCTAGAGCGGTTCTCTCCAGCCGCTTATGTTCCCCTGGTGTCACCCAACGGCAACGGCCGGGTGCTGTTCTTCGCCGGTAAAGGCGGTGTGGGCAAGACGGTGGCCTCGTGCACGACGGCCGTTTGGCTGGCCCGCCGCGGCCACAAGACGCTGCTGCTGACCACCGACCCGGCGGCCCATCTGGGCGACGTGCTTGGCGTTCCCGTCGGCAACGACGTGGCGGCCATCCCTGGCATCGACAATCTGTGGGCGGCCAACATCGACCCCAAGGCGACCGCGACTGTCTATAAGCAGCGCATCCTCGACGATGCCCGCGAGCGTGGCCGGCCGGAATCGGCCATTGCCGTGATGACCGAGGAGCTGGAGTCGCCTTGCACCGAGGAGATCGCCGCCTTCGACCGCTTCATCGAATTCGCCGCCGGCGACGAGTGGGACGTCATTGTCTTTGATACCGCGCCGACCGGCCACACCCTGCGCATGCTGGAGCTGCCCATCGAGTGGAGCAAGCAGATCGACGTCAAGGCCTTCGCCTCGGTCGATACCGTCGTGGCCGATGACGTGGCCAAGCAGCGCTTCGGGCAGGTCATTGATATGATGCGCGACCCCCATCGCAGCACGTTCGCCTTCGTCATGTACCCCGAATCGACGCCCATCATTGAAGCTTTCCGGGCCGGCGAGGAGCTGAAGACGCTGGGCATCCAGCCGGGGCTGGTTATCGCCAACCTCGTTATCCCCCCGTCCGACGCGGCCACGCCCTACGCGCAGGCGCGCCGCGCCATGCAGCAGAAATACCTGGGCGAGATCGCCGGGCGATTCCCGACGCCGATCGTGCAGGTGCCGCTCCTTTCTAAGGAAGTCAAGGGGCTGGAGATGCTGGTGGAGTTGGGCGAGTCAGTATACGGTGACGGCAAGCCCGTGGCCGACCAGATGGCAGTCGCCTACGCGGCTGATTAAGGACACGGAATGGATACATTACTTGTTGAAACCCAGGTAGAGACGAAACAGGAAGCCGTCCAACGGGCTGCCCGCGACTTTGCCGCGGCCCTGGCGGCCACGCCCCAGTATGAGGCTTTTCAACGGGCGGCCGAGGCGTTGGAAAAAGATAGCCGGGCCAACCAGATCATCAGCGAATACGAAAATTTACAGCACTCGCTGTACATGATGACGATGCTGGGCGCGGTCAGCCCGGAAGACCAGGCCGACCTGGTCGGGCTCAAGGAAGCCCTGCGCACCAATGAGACGATCGCCGCCTATTCCCAGTCCCAAGCGGATCTGGCGGCCCTGTGCCAAGAAGCGGGCGGCTTGCTGTCGCAGCGCATCGGCATCAATTTCGCCGCGGCTTGCGGCAAGAGTTGTTGCGGTTAAATGTCACCGGGGGGCGAGTCTCCCGAGACTCGCCCCCGCTAACGAATTACTATGAATACAAACACCCTTTCGCCGGATTTGTTGGCTGCCACCCACGCGCTGGCCGACGCCCTGATCCAGGCTGAACCTTTCGCCACTTTTCACCGCGCCTGGAAGGCGCTCAACGACGACGCGACCGCCACCGGATTGTTGGATGCGTTTGGCGCGGCCCAGGCCGACATGCGCCGCAGCCAGATGAACGGCGGCACCACGAAAGACGCCGTTGACCACATGCGCGAGCTGCAACGACAGGTGCAAACGAATGAGACGATCATGACCTATGTGCGGGCCCAGCGCGACGCGGCCGCCTACCTGCCGGGCGTCAATATGGATATCAGCAATGCGCTGGGTATCGAATTCGCCACTTTCAGTAACGCGGCGACTTGTTAGGTTTATTATCGGAGAGTAACGATGGCATCCTATGACTATCGCTGCCGGAACTGCGGAAACGTGTTCACGGTGCGAGCCACCTTCAAGGAAAAAGAGGCCGGACTCGATCCGATCTGCCCCGTGTGCCACGTGCAAGACGCCAAACAGGTCATCGGCGCGCCGATGCTGGCCGGCGTGGGCGCGAACACGGGCAACAAGAGTATATCTTTGCCTGTTCAGTCCGGCTCCTGTTGCGGGTCGGGCGGGAGTTGTGGCTGCGGATGAACGAATTGGTGCATATACAAATTGTCGGCGCGCCAGTCGCCTGCGCCGAAGGCGTTAAGGAAACTTGGCGCGACCTGGGAACGTACATGGCCGGCCGGTTACAGGAACGGTATGGGCCTTCGATCAAGGTGACCTACCACGACCTGTTCGACCCCACTTGCCCGCCGCTGCCGGCCGATGCCCAGCTCCCTCTGGTACTTGTGGACGGTGACGTGCTGACCAGCGGCGGCAAGCTGTCGATGCCGGCCATCCGCCGGCACCTGGAGACCCTGGGGGTTGAAGCTGTTACCTTCGGAACCGGAGGTCCGCGCGGCCCGGAGCCGGGGCATCCACCCGACGTACGGGATGTCGATTGTGGGGTTGGGGATGCTACGCGAGATAGCCGTCAGCGAGGCGGGGGTGGAAGTCG
>JAACJX010000641.1 GCA_014237545.1 Ardenticatenia bacterium
TGCTCGGCCGTCAGGAGCGTTGCCTCGTTTTGCAACCCGTCCCGCGGTCCAACCTCGTAAATCTTCAGCAGATCATTCATCAGGCCGTCGGCATCAAATGCTTGCGGAAGAAATCAACAATCGACGTGTAGCAGAGCACCCGGTTTTCATACTTCAACACGTCGTGCCCCTCGTCTGGAAACATCAGGTATTCAACTACCTTTCCCTTGGCCTGCAATTGCTCCACCACGTCGCGCGATTCCCGTTCGACCACGCGCGGATCATTTTTCCCCTGGATAACCAGTAACGGGCATTTAATATCCTCAATGTAATTTCGCGGCGAGCGCTCCACAAGAAAATCCCTGTCCTTCACCGGATCGCCCAGCGCAATTGCGAAATAAGCTTTCCACGTCTCCGGCATGCGATCGATGAACGTCAGAAGGTCATAGGGGCCGAACATGTCCACGGCCGCCGACCACAACTCCGGATGGCGAGTCGCCAGAGTTAGCGTCATGTACCCGCCATACGAACGGCCGGTGACGCCGGCGCGTGAAGTGTCAACGCGCGGGTCGTCCGCGAGCACCTTCATGGCATGGACGTGATCGAGTCGATCCTGGCCGCCCCAATCCCGGTCGACGTACTTCATATAGGCCTGGCCATACCCCGTGCTCCCCCTGACGTTGGGGACAAACACAGCAAAGCCACTCAGCGTCAGGAACTGGATCAGGGGCATGGAAAACCACGCAAAGTCGGGGCGCTCCTGGCCTTGCGGGCCGCCGTGGATGTAGTAAACCAGCGGGCGCGGGCCTTCGTACCCCAGCGCCGGCGACGGCAGGTAGAGTCTGGCCGACACCCGCAATCCATCGTGGGAAATAAAAGAGGCATCCTCACCCGGTGAGAGCAATTCATCCGCCAGAGCAAGGACGCGTTCGCTGGTATGTCGCCGGATCTCGTCCCGATCAGCGCCCGTGACAGTATAAATTTGCGTCGGCGAGACAGCCGTGGAGAACGTCAGGGCGTAGGAATCGCTCTTCTTGTCATAGTACGAACTATCCAGAACGCCGCCAGCGAGCGGTGGCCGGCCACATATGACATGCTTAAGATGCATCGCCAGCGATTCTTCGTCGAACTCGCCCTCGTATTGCCAGGAGACCCCGTCGATGTTGTAGGACACCGCGTACAGATTGCCCCGCAGGCGTTTCAGGTTTTCCATCTCCCCCGAGCCTTCGTTGACAACGCCTCGTATCTCGACGCGGGCGACGGTAGCGGGATCATTCAGGTCGATGTAGCCTAAACCGTAGGTGTCTTCGAAAAGGCTCGTGATGAGCAGGACGCCGCGCTCGGACTCAGTGAAGCCGGCCGCGCCAAAGCCCGTCAGCAGCGCTTCGTCCTGCGGCGTTCGGTCCGCCAAGGGGTGGCCATTGAGCAAGCGCAACTCGCCGGCGGCCTCTTCCCACAGGTAGAGCGTATGGTCGCCCGGCGTGTACTGCTCGATGATCAGGACCCGNGAGTTCGCCTTGTCCGCNCCCGATNCATAGCCGCCNTATGGNCTTCGATACACCTCAGTCAACTCGCCGGTGTTCAGATCTCCTCGAAAGGTCACGTTCATCGGCGCGTCACGTACATCCGCGAAGAGATAAACGACATTAGCCTCTTCGTCGTAATAGGTCAGATGGCAGCGATAATTCGCCAGCTTATCCCCAAAAGCCGGCTCCGGATAGCCGCCTTCGATGGGAATGAGCACCGGCTGATAGTTCTCGTCGCCGTCGTTATCGAGCATAATCAGGATCTTTCCTAATTGGGGAAACACCTGGTACAGTTGATTGACGTGATGAGGGTTTTGTAGGGCGATGTCGGGCGGTAGCAGAGGCTCAGGCACGCTGCCGCCAACGTTCATCGCGTAGAGGCTCAATCGGCCGCTGAGATTGCTGACGAAATAGAGGCGTTCGCCGACCTTCTGGACTGATTGGAACACCCGCGCCGAAAGTAGCGATTCAATACGTGGTTTATTCATCCGTTTCCCCATCACTTTTCTAACGTCGAGGTATCCCCTTCGTCCTGACCCAAAGCGCGAGCCTTCAGCACGCGCCGCATAATCTTCCCCGAGCGCGTCTTCGGCAAGGATTCAACAATCTCCACCGAGGCCGGTTTGGCAATCGGCCCCATCTCATGACCGACGTGGTCAATGAGNGNGCGCGACAGCTTTTCCGACGGCTCAAATCCCTGTCGCAAGATGCAATAGGCCNTGATGACGTTGCCGCGTAACTGGTCCGGGACGCCGATCACCGCCGCTTCGGCCACGGCCGGGTGGCTGACCAGGGCACTTTCGATTTCGGCCGTGCCCAATCGGTAGCCGGAAACCTTGATCACGTCGTCGATGCGTCCGATGATCCAGAGATANCCGTCTTCGTCCTTGCGCGCGCTGTCGCCGGGCAGGTACCAACCCTGCTCATCGTAACGGCTCCAATACTGCTGGACATAGCGATCCGGGTCGCCGAAAATGGTGCGCAGCATGGCCGGCCAGGGAGTTTGGATGACTAGATATCCCTCTTCGTTCGGGGCCACCGGCTCGCCTTCTTCATTGACGACATCCACCTTAACGCCGGGGAACGGCTTGGCNCCGGAACCGGGTTTCAGCGGCATCGTGGGCAGCGGAGTAATCATGAACATGCCCGTTTCCGTCTGCCACCAGGTGTCCATGATGGGGCAGCGCTCTTTGCCGATCACCCGGTAGTACCAGCGCCACGCTTCGGGGTTGATGGGTTCGCCGACCGAGCCCAGCAGGCGCAAGGTTGACAAATCGTGAAGGTTCGGCCAGCTTTCGCCGAAGCGCATAAGCCCGCGGATGGCCGTCGGGGCGGTATAGAGGATGGTGATGCCGTACTTCTCGATCATCGCCCACCAGCGGTCGGGGTTCGGATGCGTAGGGGCGCCTTCGTAGATGAAGCTCGTCGCGCCCAGCACCAGCGGCGCGTAGACGATATAGCTGTGGCCGGTGATCCATCCCGGATCGGCCGCGCACCAATATATGTCGTGCGGCTTCAAATCAAACACCCACTTCAGCGTGGTGGCCGTCCCGACCATGTAACCGCCGTGCGTGTGGAGAATCGCCTTGGGTCGCCCGGTCGTACCTGAAGTGTAGAGGATGAACAACGGATCCTCGGCGTCCATGTGTTCCGTGGAAGTCTTTGGATCAGCGATGGGCAGGGCCATCAGATCGTGATACCAGTGATCGCGGTCGGCTTTCATCTCCACCGCGTGGCCTGTGCGCTTGACGACGATCACGCTTTGAATAGGATTCGCCTTTTCGAGCGCTTCATTGGCTATCTTCTTAAGTTCCACCACCTCGCCGCGCAGCCAGGCGCCATCACATGTTACCAAAACCTTCGAGTTGCTATCGATGATGCGGTCATATAGAGCCTCGGTCGAGAAACCGCCATAGACAACGGAATGGATCGCGCCGATCTTGGCGCAGGCGAGCATGGCGATGACCATCTCCGGGATGCGCCCCATGTAAATAGTCACGCGGTCGCCCCGTTCCACTCCCTGCGAGCGAAGCACACCGGCGAACTTGGACACCTCGTAGCTTAACTGTTGGTAGGTGTAGGTGCGGCTGTCGCCCGGCTCTCCTTCGAAGATGATGGCGGCCTTATTGCGTACGGAAGTCCTCAGATGTCGATCGAGGGCGTTGTGAATAATGTTGACTTTCGCCCCGTCGTACCACTTGTAGAACGGCGCGTTGCTATCATCGAGGACTGTATTCCAGGGCTTGTACCACTCAAAGTTCTCGGCCGCGATTCGCCCCCAAAATGCCGACAGNTCCGCTTCGGCGTCAGCGTAAACCTTGTCGTAATTTTGGATATGGGCATGGGCAATAACTTCCGGCGCAGGGTAAAAAACCTCTCCGGTCAGGCTCTTCTCCGCAGACATGATACCTCCGTAACTCGGTGGAAAGAGAATGTTGAATGTTAAGCAACTCTCGGCAGCCCAAGTATAATGGTCACAATCCTTTTCGTAAAATTGAATGAGGAGTTATGAGTAAGCGAAAAATCATTATCATCGGCGCGGGCAGCGCCAGCTTTGGCCCGACAACGTTGGCCACCATCGTGCGGAATGAAGCATTACGCGGCAGCGAATTGGCGCTTGTCGATCTGGATGGCGACGCGGCCGAAACCGCGGCGGCCGTCGCCCGGCGCATGAACGAGTCGTGGCAGGCTGACATGACCATATTAGCCACGACCGAGCGGCGCGAGGTATTAGCCGGCGCAACTCATGTTATCGTATCTATCGAGGTCGCGCCCCGCGAAGAGCTGTGGCGNCTTGACTGGGAAATCCCGCTGCGCCACGGCTTGCGGCAACCGTATGGCGAAAACGGAGGGCCGGGCGGTATGATGCACACCTTCCGGCAAATCCCGGCGCACCTGGCGATTGCCCGTGACATGGAGGAACTGTGCCCAGATGCCTGGATGATCCTCTTCAGCAACCCGCTGCCCCGCTTGTGCCGGGCCATCTCCAAATACACATCGATCAAGGTCGTCGGGAAATGCCACCAGATCAACATCGGCTATGCGCTGGCGGCCGCCTTGTTGCGCCATGACTATGGGATCGATGTTCCCGAAGACGTAGTCTTACACTCCGATCCCGGCAACTTCCCCACCGTTTTCACGTTATCCCAGGCAGGGCGCCAGCACTTCGAGATCACCTCGGCCGGCCTAAACCACTTCATCTGGCTGCTCGACATCCGCGATCGGCAGACGAGCGAGGACTTATATCCGCGACTCAGGCAGGCCATCGACTTCGCCCCGCCCTCGCTGGAGCCGCTTGCCCTCGACCTGTATCGCGTCTTTGGCCTGCTGCCGATCGCCGGAGATACGCACATGGCCGAGTACCTACCGTGGCTCCATGATCCGGTGACCGGTCCTTGGGAGAGGTACCAGTTGCCGCTCTATGACTGGAGCGGTAACGAAAACGTGCGCGAGGCGCTCCACTCCTTGATGGCGGCTATGGCGTCGGGAGAGATGCCAGTAGACGGGATGCGCGACGCNNTGAGCGAGGGCGCAACCGAGTTNGTCGAGGCNCTNGGNGGTGGCAGNAGCTACGTGGATGAGACAGTCAACGTGCCCAANCGAGGNGCNATTNCCAATCTACCACANGATGCGATCGTGGAAATCCCGGCNCATGTCAGCCACGCCGGNATTCGGCCGCTCCAGGTNGGCGCGTTGCCCCANGGGATCNCNGAGCTNTGTCGCCGCGAGACGGCGCTGGTCGAACTGGTCGTCGACGCGGGGGTAACCGGCAACCGCGCTTTAGCCATGCAGGCGCTATTGCTGGANCCAATGATCAACGACATCGACTGCGCNCGCCTGATNCTCGACGACTANTTGTCAACGTTTGCCGATTATCTTCCCCAGTTCCGATAGGTCAGNNTAGCCGCTCATTCCGGGCAGCGACNATCACGCNTCGTCGATTTGCTCCTCNAGGTCNCTGGTGTCANNCGANGGCCCCTCNGGGAAGAGAACCGACGAGACTGCGTCATCACCGGTCTCATCNGGGANCAGATAGCCGCAGTAGGGGCAGATGTCCCAGTGNAATTCTAGCGGCGACTGGCAGACAGGGCAGGGTTGGCGCAGGTGGGTGTGGCAAGTGGGGCACAGGAACCAATTCGCCTGCGTCGGCCGCGAGCATGTNGGGCAGACAGGACGCTCCTCAATTTGTTGCAACAGCGCTTCCTGTTCGAGCGCCCGATCGTACGCCTCGTTGAGGGTCTGGCGGGGTCTGAGGAGCAAGTAAACGACGAGACCGACAACCGGGGCCAAAGCCACGAGCAGGACCGTGAAGAAGGCCGCCCACCCGGAGCGGGAGCGCGAGCGAATATCCCGGTAGGACCAGATGATAATCGCCAGCCACAGGATAAGCAGCAGTCCGCCGGCAATACCCAGCAGGAGNGTTAAATAGGGTTGGAGTGAATCGTACCAGATCATGGGTTTACCGCCTGAGGTTGTATAGTAACACAAGGGGGTAAAACAAAAAGCCCCTGGACCTAAGCCCANGAGCTTTTAATTTCGAAGGGGTATCGATCTGAAATCAGACACCTTGCTGCTGTTCTTTCTGCGACTTGCGCGTGCGGCGCGCCGCCTTCTTCTTGGCGATGCGAGTCAGTTCGCTCTTGGACACGAACCAGCGCTTGCGGCGCACGTCGGTCAGCAATCGGCTCTTGACAACCTCGCGGCTGAAGCGACGGAGCAGTTGCTCCTGCGATTCATCAGATCGTAGCGTTACCTTAGGCAGAGTATTCACCCCCTTCTTTTTGTAGTTTAGACATCTTGGAAAGTCTACCACATTCGAAGGCGCCGGGCAAAGAGTGTGTGCCCAGGTAACAGAGACGTCGCATCGTTTGTTACCCATTCGGCAATCGCTATAATCTTTTCATTCATCATCACTTTCTATAAGCAAAATTATTTGGAGGTTTGACAATGGAACCTGTTGGTATTGCTATCTTCGCGATTTTCTTCTTGCTGATCCTGGCGGCGATCATCCTGCCGAGGCTGGCTCGCAAGAACAAATAAGTCCCGCTCGTGCGCCACTTGCCACCTAACCGAAAAGCTCTTTTGCTTGGCCTTNTCCTGCTGGTCGCGGGTTATTGGGCTGCGGCGCAAGNTCAGCTCGGGGCGCGTTCGTCCCTGGCGCCAAATCGCCAGGAGCCATCTTCGGAATTCCTAGTTGTCCGCATCTATTACGAGNNGATNGAGGATCTTNCCGNCCTGCAATCAATTGATNTGTGGGAATACAACAACCTCCAGGAACGATACGTGTTGGCGGCGGTTGACCTCGCCAGNTNTGANGCGCTCGTCCGGCAAGGTTGGAAGGTTGAGGTCGACGCGAAACAACAATTACAGCTGGCCTTAGGTCCGTCCGAGTGGGAGAACGATTATGACCGCTATCTCACTGTAGCAGAGCTATACGATGAACTGGATAGGATTAATTCGGCCGCGCCTGATNTGACCGAAATCGTCGCCTATGGCGAAAGCCATTGCCGGGCGGTTGGCGGCTGCCGGACGCCGGGCGGCGACTCCCTGCCCGGCTATCCCTTGCTGGCGCTTCGCATCACCAACGAGAATGTGCCCGGCAGCTCGCAAGTCAACGGGGACGAGATCATACGGGGCACAAAGCCTGTCTTCTTTCTGATGGCCAATATACACGCGCGAGAAATAACTACACCCGAGATCGCAATGCGAATGATCAATTANCTGATCGACGGGTATGGCAATGATGCGGACGCAACCTGGATCGTCGATCATCGAGAGGTGTGGATCGTGCCCACGGTCAATCCCGACGGGCACAGATTGGTCGAGTTAGGTNTCAAGGATAAATATGGCGGGAGTCCGTTCTACCAGCGTAAGAACGCCAACAACGATGGCGATCGGGATAATGTGGCCGATTGCCCGGTTTGGCCGCCATCCAGCTACGAGCAATACGGCATCGATCTCAATCGTAACCATAGCTTCGGGTGGGGTCCACCAGGGTCAAGCGATATGCCCTGCGATATGACCTATCGTGGATTGTCGGAAGCCTCAGAGGTGGAGGTGCAAGTACTCGAAGAGCTGGTGCGAACGCTCATTCCCGATCAGCGCGCGGCCGAACTGAGCGCCCCCGCCCCGCGGGACACAACCGGGTTGCTGATAACCCTGCATAGCTTCAGCAACCTGGTACTCTGGCCCTGGGGCAATAGCGAGTTGGCCGCTCCCAACAAGGCTGACCTGAAGGCAATTGGCGACAAGCTGGCGAGTTATAACGATTATCTCTCCTGCCAGCCGACCTATTGCCTGTATGCCACAAACGGATCCACGGACGATTGGGCCTATGGAGAATTGGGGATCCCAGCCTTCACATTCGAGATAGGCGATCAGTTCATGCCGCCTTATTCCGAAATCGACGCCATCCAATGGCCGGAAAACCGCCCGGCACTTATTTACGCGGCTAAAATCGCCCATCAACCGTACACGACCGCCCACGGCCCGGACGCGCTCGCGCTGACCGCCGAGAGTTCATCGCAAGTGACATTGCGGGCTACGATCGACGACAGGACGACGGGTGGTGACGCCATTGTCGCCGCCATGTATAGCATTGACTATCCACCCGAACACCCACTGGCCGAGGCTCTTCCCCTTGCCGCATCAGACGGTGAATTTGATTCAGTGATCGAAGTCGTTTTGGGCACTTTGGATCTCTCAGGTCTCGCCCCGGGAAGGCATATGCTGTNTGTCCAGGGGCTGGATTCGGAAGGGAACTGGGGCGCAACCAGCGCCGTATTTTTCGANGTCGGCACGACGTGGGTCTTTCAGAAGGAATCGCTTACCGGCTATGCTTCTCCGGGAAGCACCATCAATTACCGAATAACCCTGGAACTGACCCATGGAGGGAGCGATGTGCCGTACGACCTAGCCATCGAGGACGTACTTCCGCCTACCCTGACGCTTCTGGCGGAGACGATAACCGTGAACGGTGCGCTGCGACCTGAGCTGTACTCCGAAGCCACGCGGACGCTCCGATACGTAGATGGCGGGTCGTTCGACGATCAATTGGCCGTGACAATCGCTTTTGAAGCCAGGGTCAGCCAATCGGCGCCGCNTGGATCCCTGNTCANCAACACCGCTACNGCCGCGGCGNCGATCAACGGCAACCCGGTGCCGGTTTTGCCGGCGTCGCTCACCTTGCCCGTCCTCAATGTAGAGGACACCAGCTGGATCCCGGTCGTCGTTGGTCCCTGAGGCGGCCGCAGGGCCTACTCGTCGGCCAGCGCCTCTCGCTCGGGCCGGAACTGGGTCTCATAAAGGGATGCGTAGAGACCACCATGCTCAAGCAATTCAGCNTGGGTTCCCTTTTCGACCAAACGTCCCTGGTCCATGACCAGAATCAAATCAGCGGCCAGGATCGTGGAGAGCCGATGGGCAATGACCAGGCTCGTGCGGCCTTCCATCACGCGCTGCAATGCTTCCTGGATGAGCGCCTCGGAAAGCGAATCGAGGTGGGAGGTAGCCTCATCCAAAACGAGGATACGCGGGTCCTTCAGAATAACGCGGGCTATGGCAACACGTTGCCTTTCGCCGCCGCTTAGCCGGTAGCCTCGCTCCCCCACCACCGTGTCATATCCGTCGGGCAGCGACATGATGAAGTCGTGGATATTCCCCGCTCGAGCNGCGGCGNCCATCTGCTCATCCGACGCGTCAGGGCGCGCATAGAGCAAATTTGCGCGAATGGTGTCATAGAAGAGATAAGTNTCCTGGGTGACCATTCCGATGTTGTCCGAGAGCGAATTCAGGGTGACATCGCGCAAATCGTACCCGTCGATCAGGACTCGGCCGTCGGTGGGGTCATACAGGCGGGGAATGAGGTAGGTTATGGTAGTCTTGCCGGCGCCGCTCGGGCCGACCAGAGCCACCAGTTGGCCCGGCTCAATGTGGAAGTTGATGTCATCCAGGGCGATGCGCCTTTCGTTGGGGGCTTCGGTCATCTCACCATCATCGCTGGCGCCGTTCGCGNCGTGTCGTTCCTTGACCGGCACCGCCACCTCTTTCGAGCTTCGACCGCGGCGCANNAGTGTATCGCCACTACCCCACGAGTAGCGTACCACCTCGGATAGACCCGCCCTTTGACCGGAGGGCAGCTTGTTGTAGTCGAAGGAGACATTTTCNAATGTCAGACTGCCATGAATATCACGTAACTTNTTGGCGTCCGGCTTTTCGGCGATCTCGATCGGGATATCCAGCACTTCGAAGACCCGCTCAAAGCTGACCATGCTCTGCGCAAACTCAACCGGCGAGTTGGTCAGAGCCATTAATGGCCCGTATAACTGGCTCAGGTACGCCCCAAAGGCCACGATGGTGCCGATGGTGAACGCNCCTTCGATCGTCAGGTAACCACCCACCCAGTAGACGAGCGCCGTGCCAACCGCGCCGATAATGCCGAGAATCATGAAGAACCAGCGACCGATCACCGCGGATCGAACCCCGAGATCGCGCACGGCGGCGCTATCGCGCCGGAACCGGGACAATTCCCTTTCTTNACGGCCGAACAACTTGACCAGGAGCGCGCCACTGACGTTGAGCGTCTCGTTCATCGTCGCGTTCATCTCGGCATTGAGGACCATCGATTTGCGNCGCAAATCGCGCAAGATGCGGCCGATGCGCCGGGCGGGCAGGTAGAAGAAGGGGACGACCATCAGGCCCAGCAACGTAAGCCGCCATTCCAAGGCGATCATAATTGCCAACGTGGCGACTACCTGGACAACGTTGGAAATGATCGAGATGAGGGTATTGTTCACCGCCTGTTGGGCGCCGACGACGTCATTGTTTAGCCGCGACATCAACTCACCTGTTCGGGATTGGGTGAAGAATCGTAGCGACATGCGCTGGAAATGACCGTAGACGGTGTTTCGCAGATCGAAAATAATGCTTTCGCCGACGAATGCGCTCAGGTCGCGCTGCCAGACGCCGACAAGGCCGTTGAGCACCGGAATGGCGATGAGCCCGAGGGCCAGAAAGTTTAACAGCCGGCGGTTGCCGTTGGGGATGGCATCGTCGATTAATGCCCTCATCAGNAAGGGCGATACGAGGGTGATAGCGGTGGTGAGGAGAATGGTGACCAGCAGGAGAAGCACGTGCTTGATATATGGACGAGCGAAACCCCAGACGCGCANCAAGAGNTCGCGCGTCACGATGGGGCGATCCTGATCTTCGTCATGACTTAGAAAAGCCCACCAACCTCCGCCATGAAAGCCCATAACGCTTCTCCTGCCAGTTTAGAAAAACCCCATTTTCCACAAACACAAGATGTCGCTTATTAGGTGGAATGATCGTAGCAATACTCATTTGCACAGGGTTCACACCCCGTGGCCCGGCCGCAGAAAGAGCCGGCGAGCGCCTGATTCAAACAGGTGACCGGCGAGCAGTATAAAACCATTCGCCGGCCACCTTATCACCGCTGAAAATAGATTTTACTGATCGAGCGGCATAACCTGCACATACTCGAAACGCCAGGTCGCGTTTTCGATGATGTCGGTAGAGGTAAAGAAGCCGAAGTAGGGATCGTTGACCCAGCGCGTGTCGGTGTACTCGTACTGGAACTCAGGCGCATATCCCGCCTTGGCGGCATAGACCCTGATGCTATCGGATCGTACTTCGATCCGATAGTGATTCCAGTCACGCGGGTCAACTCCCCGGTAGTTGCGAACGCCGGTTGGGATGTCGCCAATCCGCTTCAGCGGACTGCCGCCATCTTGTGGCCGCCACTCCAGCCGGTCGACGCGCTCGAAAAGCAACCCCATCTTCACATTGGTGACAACCGTATCATTATAGATGCTGTTGGTATTGTAGAAGTGGTTGAAGCAGTCGTCATGACGCGGCCATTGCTCGTTAGAGACGTTGGGCGGGCACTCCTGGCCGCCCCAGTCACCGCCGAACACGGCGCCAGCCGAATGGACATAGCCCTGGCTGATGATCCGCATCTCGAAATCGATCACATAAGGTACTCGCGGAGCAGGACGCAACGGGCTGGCCACCAGCCAGTCCCACCGGCTGGTGATTTGCGTCACATACCGGCCGTTCTCATAGAAGCCATTCACGACACTTCGGTTGGTGCCGCGGCGCAGAGCCCATCCGGATGATGGATCGTCGAAATCGTCCCGATAGCCGCCGACCACCGTTACCGTGTTCGACCACGGCCCGCCGACGAGGCCGACCATGCTACGCGCGCGATAGTAAAACACGTTGTTCGAAACAGGCGGTTTAACCACGGTATGAGAGGTTACCTGCCCCACGGCGATCGTCGTCGACGTCGCAAAGTTAGGATCGTTCGATTCCTGAATCTCATAACCGGATGACCCAATGCTGGACGTCCACGACAGAACCCAACTGTTGGCGCCATTCGGCTGGCCGCCCGTCAGCGTGATCGGGCCGGGTTCCGGCTGCAACCCATAGATGGTGAACGGTAAAAACTGGATTGGGGACGACGCCTGCTCGGTCGCGGTCACGTCGACGTCCACATCCAGGTCCTGCTCGGCGCTCACAATTTGGGCGGTGTTGGTGACAACCGTCCCGATCTCAACGTTTGGCTTCAACATCACGACAATGGTCACCGCGACGCTCTCGCCGGCGGCGACTGTCCCTTCCCAGGTCACCTTGCCGGCGGCGAACCCGCAGGACGTTGTGATAAGCGGGGGACACTGGTGGCTGACGTACGTTAACCGGTTGGGCAACTCATCAGTCATCTCCACCGGGATATCGANGCCACCACTATTGACGATATTGATCGAATATTCGAAAACACTTCCCGGGGCAACGGTATCGTCAGAAACCGTTTTGGTGGAATCTTCCAAATTCGCGGCCGCAACAGACCCGTTGGGCAGCGTATGGGCGGCCAGATATCGCTCAATGGGCGACGGCATGGCCAACAACTCTTCGTCCGTTGGCGCGTCAATCGCCGCCGGTGGCGTATCGACTGACGGCTCGGCCGTTGGGGAAGACGGTTCGTCTACCTGCGCGGCCGATATTAATTGGGTCATGAATAGCACGCTGAGCAGGACAGCCACGACCGCAAAGGCGGTGGTGACTGGGCTTCTGCCGCGTGCCCCCTGACGGAATCGCTTGTTCCCTGTCATATTTTTGTGCTCCTTGCTTCATCTTGCTTGTGGGGCAAGCAACGGTAACATGATACTGTCCTATCAATGTTCGGTCAAACGGGCCTATGCCCGGTTGGCGGGCCGAATGGTCGCCGACTGTCACTCAACCTTATAAACGAGAATCGAATATCCCACCCGGTCATCCGGCTCGCGCTGTCGAAACCAGGCGTATATTCGCTTCTCATCCTCGCGCAGGGGGGGTTCCCAAAGGCTTGAGGCGCTGATCGCATAGATGCCCGGTTCCGGACTTTCCGGCGAAAATGGCGGATCCCACCATAGACGGAAATACCGGTCACGACCAAGACCCGGCAGCGGTTCGTGTCTGAGACCATAGTAATCAGGGTCTGCTGTGCCAAACCACCCGAGCTTNACGCTTTCGATGTCGTTCTCGTCCATCCAGGTCTGTAATCGCAACAAATCCTGCCCCCAGTCGATATTGCTATCGGTCAGCACGCGATAGCCATTCGCCGGGCCACCCACCGCCGGATTGAAATAACTCAGGTAATTGGGGAAAATCCAGAGCGCGACGCCGACCAACGCAATCGCCCCGCCGGATAGTAATAATCGCGGCGATAGAACCCTGGCATCCCGCCGGTTTATTTCAGGTGCCGCCAGGCCGGCGACGACTAAAAGCAAGTAGGGCAGCGCCGGGAGAACGTGCCGGTAGCCGATATTCAGGGCGCTTTGGGCCGCGATCAGGTAGAACCCCACAGCCGGGACGACGAGGAATATCACCCTTCGGCGTGTTTCTTTGGTGATAAACAATAATGGGGTCGCGATAGCCAAAAGCGCGATGAGAACGATGGGTGTTTTAACGACAAATGCGGCCGGAAAGTAGCCGAGCCAACCAACCTCCGAAAACCGGCCAAACAGGAAAGCGGGGGCGCGGCCGCCGCCAAGCAGCAGGATTTGCTCTATCCCGGCCCAAAAGGTGGGCATTGGCCCGGCCCAGCGGTTCAATGGCGTCAGGGCGTCGGTGTAGAATTTGTACCCGCCCCACTCAAAGCCATAGAGAAGCCAGACGACGAGCAGCGAGANAGCCCCAGCCGCCAGCAGTTGGAACAGCCGTTTCAATGCCTGCCGCATGGCTCGCTCTCGGGAGCCAGGATAAATGGGCAACAAAGCCAGAACAAGCCATATCGCCACGAAGCCGAGGGCCGAGGTCTTGCTGCCAAAAGCCAGGCCCATGAGCGTCGCGCTTGCCACCCAGCGCTTCCAATTCCAACGGCCTGACTCTTGCCAAAGCCGCCAGAGCGAGAAAGTTGCCAGAAAAGTGAAAAGGATACCGCCCATGTCCGTCGTCGCGTACCGGCCATGGGCCANCAGGTTTGGCTCGAATAGGAAGAGTAGAAGGGCCGGTAGAGCGGCGACCANTCCCCACAGCGAACGGGCGAAGCGGAACCCGGCCAGCCCGAGGGCGATGGCGAGGAACACCACCGGCATCCGGGACAANAAAACGACTCGCCCCACGTCNTGGTTGTATTGCCACATGAAGAGGTCGGCGAACTCATACCAGCCTTCNCGCCGCTCCCANCTGGGGTGGTCNGTCGGCAGGCGCANNTCGGGCAGNGTCANCAGCGGCAACGCGCTGAGGCTATTGATCAAAGGGGGGTGCTCCAGGCTAAGTCGCGGGTCGCCCGTGCGTAGGAAGGCTAATCCTCGAGCGATATGATTTTGTTCGTCCATGGTCGGGCTATCGCCGACCAGGCTGCCGACGGCCAGGGCGAAATAGAGCAGCACGCCGGCAACCACCAGCCACAGGCGTATCCGCGGATTCAGAAGCCACTCATCGACGCGCTTGGTCAGTCCTGATAACACGAAAGCGATTATAAACCATAGCGGCCGAAGAGGGGCATGCGGCCGGCATACGAAGCGAGTGACGTTTTTCGACGGATCATCTACAATCGATCGTTGATGGATGCCCAATCATCGCCCCCCGCACCGGCTGCCAATGGCCCCTCCCCTGCTCGCAAGCGATTGTTGACCCTTCTTAAGGTGTCCGTCACGCTCATTGGTCTTGCCGTCGTTCTCAATGAAATTGACCTCAAGGTAATGCTGGTCTACCTGAGCGAGGTCATCTGGCTTTGGGTCGCGCTGGGCGCGGGATTGATCGCCCTGAGCCTGGTCATCCGTGCCTACCGCTGGCTCATCTTGTTAAATGGCGCGGGGTCATCAATCCGGTTCAGGCGGTTGCTGGCTCTCTATATGGTGGGGAGCTTTTTCAATGCTTTTCTCCCATCGGGGCTTGGCGGTGACGTGGTTCGNGCGGCCGAAGCGGCGCAAGATGTGGAATCGAGCGTCGCGGTCGGAACCGTCCTCGTTGATCGTTTGACTGGGCTGATGGCNTTATTCATGATGGCGNTGGTGGTCCTNCCGTTTCGACCGCNTGAATTTCCCAACACGCTGGCAGTTACCATCGCTATTATTTGCGTCGGGGGACTGTCATTTGGTTTTATTCTGGTTGATGGCCGGTTACTCCGCTGGATCATCCGCAAACTGCCTGTCCGACTGAGAGGGCTGGGCGCCGGGTTCATGGAGCGTCTGACCACATCCATTCAAAGTTGCGGCGGGCAAACCCTGGTCAAAGCACTCCTGGTCTCGATTTTGTTCAATCTGGTGCAAGTGGGCTGGTGGGCTGCCTCGGGACGCGCACTGGGGATCACGATTCCCTATAGCTACTACTTACTCGTCGTGCCGATCATGTCGCTGGCGCTGCTGGTGCCCTCAATAGGTGGCCTGGGCGTGCGCGAGTATCTGGCCCCATCCCTCTTTGGCGGAGCAGGCCTCACGCCGGAGCAATCAGTNGCCCTGACCATCCTGGTATTTGGGTTGGAAAGGGTTGCCAGCCTGCTCGGCGCGCCTGTTTACTTGTACTCAACGCTCCGTGGGGAACGCCGCCGTCTGGAACCCCACGACGCGGCAACTCACCAGCAGCAATAAAAAACGCCGGGCACAATCCTTAACGTGTTGTGCTCCGGCGATTTGTCCACGCGAGCCAATCCCGTTTACGCGGGTTCGGGCTTTACATTATCTTCATCGGGGAGAAAAGAGATCTCCAGAAAGCCGTCGCGCAACCGGCCGCCGCCGGCACGACGCTTGGCAAGGACAGCCGGCAATATCATCTCTCGTTTGAAGTTGCCGATGGTAATAAACAGCTCATCGCCGCGTTTGCGCAGCCGGACATCATCTTTGTCGATGAACGGAATCGGCAGGCGCAGCAAATANCTGCCATCTCCNGAATCGACGATCTCCTGAACGATGCCGCGGTAGAAGATGTCGCCGGGATCTTTTTCGCCAAAACAATCCGACGCTAGCTTTTCCAGCGCGTCGAAGCCCACCACCTCGTGGGAGTAATACGGGGCATACCAGATGGGCAACGGCCGGAAGTTGTTCTCGATCATCTCGATGTACTTGGCCTGGATTGCCCGGCGTTCGCGATAGAACTCGCTGTCCTCGGAAGAGGGCGGCAGGATGCGATTGATGATGACGCTATCGACGGGGTAGTTGAAGAGGCCGAGGTAGCTAACAGCCCGCTCAGCTTCGCGCATGACCATCTTTTCGGGTTGCAACACGACGCGATAACTACTGATCGAGGGGTCGCTCAGCGTGGCGCGCAGTTCGGCTGTTGCCGCGTCGAGGTTGCTGATAGCCTCGAGCACCTCCGATGGCCCTTGCAACAGCTTGCCGGCAAAGGGCTTGAGAACACGCATCATGATTGCTGATTCGAGCTTGCCGACGTGGCCGGCATACCAGCGGAAGGTGTCGGGCATGGTCAACAGCCGAATGGTCTCGCCGGTGGGGGCGGCATCAATAATAACGCGGTCGAAGTCGCGCTCTTTGGCCTGCTTGTTGATGTGAAGCAGGCTGACGATCTCGTCCATGCCAGGAAAGGCCGACAGTTCATCGGCGACAACATTGTTGATGCCCGGCCCGCTGATCATGTTCGAGACAAACGATTGGATGGTTCCCCAATAATTGTGAATATCGGCGACGACGCTGATTTCCTGAGCCCAAAGGTTATCGGCAATTTGCGTCGGTACGGGCGTTAACGGTATATCAAGCGAGTCCGCCAGACTGTGGGCGATGTCGGTGCTGGCCACGAGGGTCTTGTAGCCCAGTTTCGCGCTGCGCAAAGCGGTGGCTGCGGCAACAGTTGTCTTGCCGACCCCACCCTTCCCTAAATATAAAATGATCCGCATTACAAAGTTACTCCTTCATCAGGATATACGTTTACGACCCTGCTCAGTTGCATACCAATGGCTGGGCTGAAAGGACTCTAATAATGAGCCGCCAATGAATTCCCGCAGAATGGAATCGTTGGCGATGTATTGCAAATCCGCCAGCGACATTGGCTCGAACCACTGGAGAAAGGCCATTAGCCGATTGGCCTCCAAGCGCTCCATTGTTCCCGACTCCACCTGCAAGAGTAACGGCTCGGCCAGAAGCTTCAGCGCCGACAGCTCGTACACCAGAGCCGAGTTGAAAAAGACATCGGCCGAATTTTGATAGGGAAAGATATGATTCTTCTCCCCGCGGCGAACACTATTCCAGCGGCCGATCGTCTGCGTGGCGGTGTATCCCCGGTGAGACGCATCGCGCACGATACGCCGTAGCAGGCGCGTGTCGGTTGTTGGCACGCGATTGTGTTTATCGAGATTGAGTTGCGTGAACGCCGATATAAACACGCGAAAAGTAGACGACGGCGGCAGATTGGCCGTCAGACGTGGGTTAAGCCCGTGGATTCCTTCCACCAAGATTACATGATCTTTGCCAATCTGCAGCGGNGAGCCTAACTCGCGTAGGCCTGTNTTGAAGTTGAAGCGCGGCAAGACTACTTCTTCCCCGGCCATNAGGCGTCGCATTTGGTCCTGAAACAGAGCGATATCCACCGCTTCCAGCGCCTCGAAGTCAAAGTTGCCGTGGACATCGCGGGGAGTATCGTCGCGATTGACGAAATAATCATCGAGACTGATGATGACCGGGTAGATTCCCTGGGCCATCACCTGCAGGGCGAGCCGTTTGGCAAAGGTCGTTTTCCCGGCCGAGGTTGGGCCGGACACCGCGACCAGGCGAGACGAGGGCTGCCGGTTGGCGATTGAGCGGGCGATGCTCGCCAGTTGGCGCTCATGCAGCGCCTCGGCGACCAGGATGACCTCTCGACTGCGCCCGTTGGCGATGGCCTCGTTCAGGGCCGTGACGTTGCCCACGCCCATGATCGTCAGCCAATCCTTGTAAGTCTGGAAAATCTGCGCCAGCCGCGGCTCGTCCTCAAAGGGCTGGAGCACGTTGGGCCAGCTCCGGCGGGGGAAGTGCAAGATAAATCCGTTGTTGTAATGACACAGGTCAAACAGATCCAGGTAGCGGGTCCGGTTGACCATGAAGCCGTGGAAATAATCCCGCACCCCATTCAACTCGTAGAGAGTGAGGTAATCCTTGCGCCGACGGGCAAAGAGATCTGCCTTTTCCTGGTCACCCTGTTGCCGGAAGAAAGCCAACGCCTCGTCAAGAGGCAGGCGCACATTATCGATGGGCAGATCGGCCTCTACAAGTTCGCGCATACGCTGTCGCAGCGCGGCCAATTCTTCATCAGTTAGCCGGCGGCCTTCATCCCTCTCGCAGTAATAACCGCCGAAGGGCATCGAGTGCAGGATGGTGATGACCTGTCCGGGCAGGACTTCGGCCGCGGCGGCGATCATCAGAAAGCTCAGCGATCGCCGGTAGATGCGCGCGCCGTCGTTGGTGGCCGTTGNCACGGGCACAAGGTCAGCATCCTCTTGCAGGGGGAAACATAGCTCGCGCAAGCGGCCGTTCATCAACGAGGCGACAACCCTTTCCCCCTTCGGCACGTCGGCCGCCAGAATAAACGCCTCAATCGGCGTACCCCTGGCCCCCTCGAAGACCCGCCCGTCGGGAAAACGAGCCTGCACCGTCGGCCGCAGTTCGGTCAAATACACGCCCACGTTGGCGGTCATATCCGCAATGCCGGAGAGGACCGTCCCTTTCGTATCCTTGTTCTCTACTTTCATACCTTTACCGATCAAGAGCCGGGCAATCAGAGGGCGCATACCATCGGGTCGTGACCTTTCCACGAAGTCGTTCCATACCAAGGATACAGACCATTAGCACCTTGGAACTGCCGGCTTTGATTCGCGCCGATTTGTCGCCCAGNCGGGCTCTCAAGAATGGTTCCAATTCATCTCTTGTGCCAGCCTCATCAACGGCTAAATATTCCGATAAGCTGACCGGGACCACAAAACCACGAATATAATGAGTATGCCCCCGATCGTCCGCAAATGCATAAACAACATGTTCGGCGAAAAGGCGCAGCCCGCTAATGGGCTTGTTGCCCAACACAAGCATGGCTTCCGCTGGAACGTCGCCGGCGCGAACTTCCACGGCCACGGTCCAGCGACTGGCCATTTGCGGCGATATTCCGGCACGAACGATCAACGCCCGGGCATAACTATCCAGGACTCGCGCCGCATACTCTCGCGCCAGTTGCTCACCCACATGGGCCCAGCCGCCACGATAAGCGGCCAGGGCTGTAAACAGATCGCCGCCGGATTTCTGGACAATATATGAAAGGATTTCCATTCCCCACCGGAGATCGTTCGGCGGGGCGAGAAGCGCGTCAGCCGGTAGCGTCACATCGGGCGGAGGCGTGGGGCTGCGAAGACTCATCAGTCCTTCGGCCCCAGGATTGCTGACCCCTTGCATTTCTTCTGCCGACTCGTGGTGAATAATGGCAGCAACAAAATCCGGATGGAACCCATGAGCATTGGCCAGCGCGTCAATATAGGATCCCCATTGCTGAATTTCCGGCCCCCAATAGGGCGACAGGCCCCGACTATCCACCGCCGCAGTGGCTGGATGGGTAGCGTTGGCCGGCTCGGTTGGCAGTGGGGATTGTAGCGCTTCCGCGCTTCCGGCCGGTAACTGGCCCGTGATCAAACATACGGCCAGCAAAAGACCGCTAACAATAAAAGGTTGGATCGAATGGAACCGGCAACTCTGTTGGTGCTGGCTTATTTTGCTGAAACGGGAACGGGAGCAAAGTTTCACTGCCGCAGAGCGCTCCGGGCGCTTCACCAACTCATTCGTCTCCGGTAGCCGGGCCAACGAGCCACCATTTCACCTTGGCACGACGCAGTGTGGGGCTAACGCTCGCTGGCGGTTCGATCGGCGTCGGCTCGGTAACGTTGGCGGAAGTCACCAACACCGATTCGAGCGACTTGCCGGCGTCGTCGGGTGCATCTTCGCCTTCAAAAACATAGGTCGGATGTTTACCGAAGAGCTCCAAATCGCGCAGGAAATACTGCTTTGGGTTCCCATTGACATCCTTCCCAAAAACCTCGGCGCGAGGAAATTGAAGACCGTTGTCTTCTATCCATTGGTAGAGCCGCAGGCCCCCTATTTCCGTACCCCAGTCGTCCAGAAGTACCGAAGGAAGAATTTGTAGTTCCGGCCCCTGGGTAACCAATGCATAGGCGAGGAAAACCCGTTCGGCTTCCTCCCGCTCCTCAAGGCGCAGCGCCAAACCGTCGCCGAACGGCATCAACTTTCCGTGGACTGGTTCTTTTATGATCATGGCTGTATTGTGTACCTCATTGTCGCCGACTGTCATCTGGAGGCTAAGGCAAGCCACTCATCAAGTTGTTTGTTGAGTGAATTTAAGTGTATCCAAGCGATGGGCCAATTACAACCCGTTTGGCTTGCCGGTTCCCATTGCGGGGTCTATCATTCGATCCTGACACTTTCCGAT
>JAACJX010000199.1 GCA_014237545.1 Ardenticatenia bacterium
CGACATTGCCCGCCGCACCGGCGACTCGCGCACGCAGGCCTCGGCCCTCTACTGGCTCAGCCGGGTGGCCATCAGCCGCGGTGATTACGCCCACGCCCGCATGCTGCTGGCCTATGGCCTGCCGCTGGCTCGCGCCGCCGATCCGGAGACGCTGGCGCGCATGCTCTACGGCGTGGCCGACATGGCCTGGAAAGTGGGCGATCTGGAGACGCTCCAGACCTACATCACCGAGAGCCTGTCGCTGGCGCGGGCTATCGGCAACACGACGCTGGAGTTGCTGGCCCTCAATCGGCTGGGGACGATGGCCTACCTGCGCGGCGAGATGGAGACGGCTCGGTCGTACTACGAGACGTGCCTCGATCTGGCGCGGGCAACCGGCAACCTGGAGCGCGAGGCGACGGCGCTAATGAACCTCGGCGCGCTGGCCCACCACCAGGGCGACCCGGCGGGCGGCATGGAGCACTATCGCGCCGCGCTGGCCCATTACCGGGAACTCGGCCGCTCCGAGCAGGTGGCCATGGCTCTCGGCAATCTGGCCGAAGCGGCCATCGAACTGGGCGACTATGGCACGGCCCGCTACTTCCTGCGCGAGGGCATGTCTCTGTCGTGGCGGCTGGGGTTGATTCCGCGGGCCACCGTGCTGCTATTCGTCTACTCTCGCTACCTGCACGCCACCGGGCAGCCGCAACAGGCCGCGGCAATCCTGCGCCTCATCCGCGCCCACCCGGCCACGGAAAACCAGACGCGGCCGCAGATCGACGGCTTGCTGGCGGAGTGGGGCTGCGCGGGCGAGGGCGAGGTGGCCGACCTTGACGGGGTCGTGGCCGAACTACTGGCCGAGTAGGGCGCAACTCGCGCGGCGGCCGGCTATATGGCGAGGTTGCGGTTATTCGTTATTGGGTGCCGAGTATGGGCATGCTCCGCACAGTACGCATTCCTACCCGCCTCACGGCCTAAGACTGGAGACCAACCGGGAAGGAAGCAGTTCCAGATCAACCGCTAGCGGGCGGCCGACCGAATCCTCCACGGCCGCCACCANTTCCTCGAATGGCGGCGGGTCGCCACTACCGATGGCGACTATATACACGGAATCGCCCATTGCCCGCACCTGACGCACCCGTAACCCGCTGCCCGAGGCCCATTCCAGAGTCGCTTCCTGCGCCTGAAGCTCCGTGTAGGCGTCCCGCGTTGCCTGCCGCCCGGTGATCAACAAGGGAATGGCCACCAGGAGGACGGCCACTATCACCAGGGCGAACGCCTTGCGCCGCGCCGTCCCTCTGACTTGAATCTGGGCCGCGCTGTTCAGGCCCAGGATTCCCAACACAGCCCCGCCCGCCAGCAGGATGGCCAGGAAGTTCGTGACGAAAAGCAGCAGCGCACCAGTGGCCGCTTCGATCTCGCCGGCCGACAGGGAGAGGCCCACCACACACAGCGGCGGCACTAGGGAGATGGCGATGGCCACCCCCGGCAGCGAATCGGCGATGTCGTCGCGGCTAAGGCAGAACGCGCCCGCCGCCCCGGAGGCCAGCGCGGCCACCAGGTCGATCAGGCGGGGGGAGACGCGGGCCACGATCTGGCCATTCTGAGAAAAACTGATGATGCTCGGGTAGAGGAGCCCCGCCAGCCACGAAAGAAATACGACCGTGAGGACGCCGATGGCCACCAGCAGCAACCGGTTGAACGCGCGGCTCATGTTGCCCATGATCAGCGCCGCGGCCGTGGCCATGATGGGCGTCATCAGTGGAGCGACGATCATCGCGCCGATGACGGTGGCGGTGGAGTCGCCGATGATGCCGGCCGTGGCGATGATGGTGGCCAGGATGAGCAGGACAAAGAAGCGCTCTAGATACGGCCGTCGCCGCTCCCCTTCATAAAACAGCTTGCCCTCAAACTTGGGCACATCCTCGGGACGAAACCGGTTATCGCGAAAGATGTTTGAAAGCACGTTCATTCCTCATCCTCCAATGCCGCAGACTCAATTCTCCTCAGTCTCTAGTGCTCATCCATGCCTTCCCTCGGGGACGAGGCGATCCACTGCTCGGCGGCTTCAACGGCCTGCAGCAGCGCCTCACCAACCCCTTCGGACGCCGGAAAAATNTTGGTCCGGCCGATGGACTGGACGATGCCGGTGCGCTCCATCTGGGTCAGCACGTAGGGTTCGACGCCGGCCAGCATCAACTTGCTGCCCTGCCCGCGTAGCTGCTCCGCATAGCGCGTCAACACATTCAGAAAAGTGCTGCCGACATCCTTCTGGCCGCGCANGGTCAGNATGACGGCCGCGTGGCGCGACGCCTCGTTGACCTCCGGCAGTTNGGCGCTGAATACCGGCGCGGCGGCATAGAACAGGCTGCCATAGGGCATGAGGATGGTCACCTGGCCGGCAGGCACGACCGCGGGCGGCTCCTTCTCCACCGGGTACTGTCCCGGGCCGATCTCCCACGCCTTGACCGTGATTTTGTTGGATTGCTGGAAGACGTAGAGCACGACCGCCAGGGCCACGCCCAGCAGCACGGCGTACTGCAGCGGGATGAACAGGGCCGCCAGAAAGGTCAGTGCCATCACTGCCTGCTGCACCACGCCCGTACGCCAGACCATGGCGATTCGATCCGGTTTCAGCGTGCGGAAACCGACCACGATCAGCAAACCGGCCAGCGACGGCATGGCAATGGCCCCGACAAAACGGGCGAAGAACATAATCGTCACCGCCATCACCAGCCCGGCAAAGATGTTGGCGAAGCGGGAGCGTGCCCCGGCGCTGACCACTAAGGCCGTGGCCGAGAGCGAGCCAGCCACGACCGTCCCCTGGAACAGGCCGGAGAAGATGTTGGCCACGCCCTGCCCGACAAAGTCGCCGGAGGCATCCGGGTAGCTACCGTCGGGGTTGGGGATGGATTGCGAGATTCCCGCCCCCTGCATCAGGCCGACAAAGGTCAGGGCCAGCGCCGGGATGATCAGGCCGGGCACCGCGGCCAGCGAGGGCAGCATCGGCCGCGGCAGCGAATCGGGAATGTAGGCGACGTCGCGCACCAGTTGAACGTTAACAGCGCCTAACAGGGGCACGACCAGCGAGGCGACGATCAGCGCCACCACCATCCCCAACGATTTGAGGCTCGTCTTTTCCAGCGTCAGGATGAGGATGATGGTCAGGATGCCCACCATCAGCGTCGGCAGATGCACCTGATTCAGGTTTTGCAGCAAGTCCCACGTCCGGACGATGCGGTTGGGGCCGGTTGTGCCAAACCCGGTGAGGTCGTCCAGCTGTCCCAGGATGATCAGCACCGCTACCGCGTTGATAAAGCCGGTCATGACCGCGTTGGGCACGAAGCGCACCAGCGACCCCAGCTTGAGCAGCCCGGCGGCCAGCATGAACAGCCCGGTGAGGATGGCCAGGGTAAACAGCGGCGCGTTCGGGTCAGGNCCGCGGGTGATCTGGGGCACGCTGGCCACGACCAGGGCCATGGCGCTGGTGGCCTGAATGGTCATGAANGCGGAGCTGGTGAAGAATGCGCCGGTGAACGTGCCCATCATGTAGCCATACAGACCATAGATGNGATTNATGAGCGCCAGCAGGCCGTTGGCCAGCCCGTCGGNGATGCTCTGTATGCCCAAAACCAAGCCGGCGGTCAGGTCTTCACCGATGGTATGGCGGTTGAAAAACTGTCGATTCATAATGATTTCCACGCCGGATTCGTTTTAGCCGGTCAATGTAACGCAAATCATCGAAACCCGTTCGTAGTGGGCAATTCATTGCATCCGATGGTCTTCTTTTGGACATTCATTGTTGGTCNGGTTTGATGGTTGGGACTTACCACCCAACCATCAAANCCGGTNCGNATTTACGGGATTCTGTTGGCCAAAACNGAGATCAGGTTGCCGGCCGAACGAATCTCCAGCGTGTTGCCGTCGAGGCGGAAGGTGGCCGCGGACGGCAGGGCGTTGGTCAGGAAATCAGCCTCCTGATCCATGATGCCTTCCGGCTCCGAGCACACCTGCTGCGTAGAGGCGGGTGGGTCGATGGTGATGTTGTCGCCGTTGACCCGGTAGGCGGTGGTGTAGTTGTTACACCCGCCGCTGCCTACCAGGCTGCCGTCGGTGCCAAACTCCATCGTCAGGCGGGTGCCAGGCAGCGGCGTGACCAGCGCGCCACGGCCGTTGTCGAAGTTCACCACTTCCCAACGCGTCCCGGCCAGCGAGTCCGGCGCCGCGCCACTGACGTTGATGGTCACCTGGCGGAAGACCACCGTCCCGTCGCGCTGCAAGACGCGCATCTCATAGGTTGTTGTGACTGTGGGGCACACTTGCTCGGTGCCCNGGCCGGCGCGCGGGAAGCGCTCGTACGGTTCGCCCTGCGGATAGACCCACACCGCCTGGATATTCTCCACCGACCAACGCAGCGTCGTACATTCGCCCTGGTTGATTTCAGTGCGGTCGGCTCCGAATGACAAAACCGGGGCCGGGGTGGCGGTGGGCGGCGGCGGCGCGGTCGGTGTCGGCGCTGCCGTCGGGACGATGACGACCGGCGGGGCAACCTCAAGGACCGGCACGGATTCGGCGTTGGTGGCGATGACGAAATCAGCCGAGGCCCAGCCCACCCCACCCGGCGCGGAAGGCACCGCCGCGGCCCACCAACGGCTGTCGGCGCTGCGGCCCACGAGCTCACCCTCGTCGCCAAAGCGGGCGAAACCGATCACCGGGAAGTTGATGCCGGGGCCGGAGCGGATGTTAAGACCCTGCGGCGCGGTGACCCGACCTGTTGGCGCGGCCGGTGCCGGTTCCGGCAGGTCGATGGNGAGAATGCGAGTCATGACGACGGCCAGNTGGTCATCCGCCGTGCGCAAATACAACTGGTTACCCAGCAGGTCGTAGGTGGCGGCCCCGGCCAGGGCGGCCAGGTATTGGCTTTCCTGCTCCATCACGCCCGGCGGCTCGGCGCAGAAACGATCCGTAGTGCCTATCACCCCGATCGTGATGGCGCCGCCACCGGCCGTGGNGTCGGCGAAATACTGGTTACAGCCAGCGTTGCCGGTCAGGTCGCCTTCGACGCCGAAGTTGGCCGATATCTCGGTTCCTTCGATAAGACCAACGACCGCCTCGCGCCCATTATTATAAGAGACCACCGCCCAGGCCGTATCGGCCAGGTCGCTGGATTGGGCGGCGAATGTGGCCAACACCTGGCCACCCGACTGCAAAGACAGGCTATCCTCGCCCATGGTGAAACTGTCAGTTCCGGTCAGGGCGGACATAAAGGCGTCGGCTTGGGCCATCACCTCTTCCAGGCAGGCCATCGTCGTGGTTGCGCCGGCCGGATTGATGGTGAGGTTGTTGCCGTCCTGGGTGAAGGTCGTGTTGAAGTTGTTACAGCCGTCCGTGCCGGATAGCGTGCCGTCCGCGCCGAACTTCAGGGTAGCGGTCGTGCCGGCTATGGGCAGCTCGCCGTTCAGCGCGCTCAACACCCAGTCCGTGCCGGCCAGGTCGGCGCCGGTCTCCGGGATAGCTTCGGCTGTGGCGGCCACAAACGTCGCCACGATCTGGTCGCCGGCAAGCAGGCTCAGCTGGTTGCCGTTGGCGGTGAAGCCGGTGACGCTTGCCAGGGCGGTCATGTAGGCCGCCGCCTGGTCCATGACCGGTTCGGGACAGGCCATCATCGTCGAGGCGGCCGGCTGGCTAATCGTTAGATTTAAGCCATCCTGGGTGTAGCCGGTGGTGAAGCGGNTACACCCGTCCGAACCGGCGACGGTGCCGTCGGTGCCGAATTCGATGGTCACGGTCGTGTCGGCCAACGGCAGACTGCCGTTCAGGGAACTCAATTGCCAGCTTGTCCCGGCCAGGTCGACGGCGGCCGCCGGTTCGGCCGCCTGTTGGCAGGCGGCCAGGAGCAGCGCTATCGTGGCCAACAGGATGAGTAAAACTGTCTTTCTGATCATAAATTCTTCTCTCCGAATTCCGGTGCCCTGCATCAGGTATATTAATTCAGGCGCTAAGCAACCGGGCAGGGAGCCTCTCGGTTTTTCAGTAAGCTGCCTTTCTCAGGCTACCCCTCATGGGTTTTCACGATATCGTCAGGCTTCCAGGTCTGATCGAAGAAGGGCTCCAGCGGCCCATAGAAGCGAATAATGTTAAACCAGCCGTGTTGAGGCAGCGTCTTGATCCAGTTCTTCTCCTTACCCTCCGGCGCGTAGGGACCGAAGTAGATATCCACAGAGCCATCGGCGTTGACCTCTGGCTGGTCGAAGGTGCTGATGCTTGGCTTGGGCTGGCCATTTTGCAGCAGGGAGCGTGTCTCGGCATCATAGGCGGTCACCGACCAGAAGTCTCTGGCAGGAATGCCCGCTGGCAGCCTAAGCCGATACGCCTGCCCGCCGTCCAGATAGGCGCCGCTGTCGTCGCGGTAGGTTCCCAGGTACTGCGAGCCGACGCCGACCCTCTGCACTTCCATCGCTGGGGTCACCACGATGGCCGTGTAGTGAAACAGTGTGCGGGCGTCCAGCAGCCGGGCGGCGTCGCGTTCGAACTTGTACCCACCGATGAAAAACCGCTCCCAGTGACGATCAGTATAGACTCTTGCCTGTGGATCGCGATTGGCATAGGCGATCGCCTTGGCCATGCCGTCGCCCAGCTTCACGCCTTCTGCCAGGATTCGCCGCATGCGCTCGTCGGGCTGGAAAGCAGTCCCTTTCACAATCCCCAACGCACGGAGAAGACCCAATTCTTCGGCCGTGAAGGCCGAAAGCGGCTCGTACTGGACCATCGCGTTCAGCCGTTCGAAGTAGCGGCTGTCGCGCGGATGGGTCGTGTCGCTTTCCTTAAAGGACGCGCTGACGACGCCGGGCTGATGCACGCCTTCACCCAGCGGGTAGACCTTGAAATGCTCCCTGTAGTACGCCAGTGCGGCCTCGCCCCGCCCGCTGATCTGCTCTAGGCCACGCACCATCACCCAGTTGCGCCAGGTGCTCGACCGGAAGACGAAGTAGCCGTCGGGCACGTCGCCATCATATCCCGGTGGCAGGAGTAAGTACTGGCCGCCCTGGCCGCGGTCGGGGCCGGCATTGCCCAGGTCCGCCACATAGCGCATGAAGCCGTCGTTGATGACGCCCAGGACCATCGGCGGCACCTCGATGATGGCCGGACCCATCTGCTTCAGGTCGACGGCCAAGCTGGCATAGATGCTCTCGGTGTTGTAGGTCAGGCCGATCGCAATCGACTTGCCCTCGCCCGGCTCGACGTACACGAGCATGCCGCCGGTCTCGCTGACCCCGAAGTCGCGCGGGTGCGCGTCCAGCACGGCCTGCATCGACATCGCAGGCAAGAAATCGAGATAGGCCTGCGCGGCGCGCTGCATATCGAGCTGGTCGTAGAGTTTTTGAATCGTCTCTTCAGCAGGATAGCCGCCGGGAAATTTGAGTTCATCGAGATTGGCGATCATGTTTCTATTCCTTCTCGGCTTGGATGTGTCTTTAAACCGATAGTACACGTTAACATAAGTTTTTTGGTTCGTAGGGGCGAATTTATTCTCCCTCTTACGGGGAGACAATGTTGCACGTTGTCAAAATAATCACGGATCACTTTCTGGCGGGATCAATCCCGCTGCTGTAAGGCAAAACCGACTCAAGTCGGTTAGCGCCTCTGCATGAAACCTGTTGGAAACAGGTTTCGCAAAAGAGCAGCGGAGTTGAATCCGCGAGGTGATACCCGATTAATTTGTTNATTCAAAAATCGTCCACTACGAACCACAGATACCGGCGTGGAGTTTAGCTAGTCATGCGCCATCATATCAATGGCCACGGTGACGGCCAGGATGACGATGTCGTTTTGGCTTGGCTCGATCTGNACGCCGTACGTGTCGGCCACGCGAAACCACTTCCGCGATACCTCGGCGATCTTGCGATCGCCGTCACCGATCGTGTATTCAAGGCTCAGGATATTACCTTGCACTTCGAGATCGGGGCCGTCGCCNATTTTGACNGTGAAGCGGTGGCGCAGGGGCGCGATCAGGGCCTTTTTGACGATGGCCATCGGCTCATCGTTGGGACCTTCGATCGTCTTNGTATCCTTGATTCGCACCATCTTCTCCTGGATTTTGCATAGAGTTTGCCCCTGCATATCCTCGAAGAATAGGGTATCGCGCACGCGCAGCATTTTGCCGTCGACCTTGAAAGCGCGCCGGCCGTTCGAGTCTTCGATCCAGAAATCATCACCGAAAGCCACCAGCTTTTGCCGCATCCGGTAGCGAGTGGCCGACCCACCACGGCCGAATACTTCGCGTTCCTCCTGTCGTTGTTGACGCCTTCTGCCCATTGCTTATTTCTCCATTCAAATAAGGTAAATTACACTGTAACGTAAGATTAGATCCGCAGATTCATTCTTCCATCAGCGATCTCTGCGACATCTGATTCTAAAACTTCNTTTTGTTCCGGTGAAGCAGGTTGTTTATCTCAAAATTAGTAGTCGAACCCCTGCTCCATCTTCTTGAGCACATCGTCCACGGTGAAGCTCGCCGGCTTCATGCGCGGCGGGAACTCAGTGAAGGTCTCCAGGAACTCGCGCACGATGTATTGGGCGGCGTAGGTCAGGTAGACGCGGTCGATCATCCAGTCCCAGTAGGTGTTGGAGGTGATATCGGCCCGCTCGTAGGGATCGGTGCGCAGGTTGAACAGCTTGGGCACGCGCAGGAAGACAAACGGCTCGGCCCATATCTGCACCGTGCCCTGGACGCGCTGCTCGGCGAAGACGAGCTTCCAGTTGTCGTAGCGCAGCCCGACAAGGTCGCCGTCGTCGGAGAAATAGATGATCCCCTGGCGCGGCCCCTTGTCCGTCTGGCCGGTGAAGTAGGGCAAGAAGTTGTAACCGTCGATATAGACCTTGAAATCTTTGTCGCCGGCCTGGTGACCCTGCTTCAGCTTCTCATTGATCTCCGGTTCGCCAGCCGCGGCCAGAAAAGTCGGCAGCCAGTCGGTGTGGCTGATGATCTCGTTGGAGACCACGCCCGCCGGAATGTGACCCGGCCAGCGAATCATCTCCGGCACGCGGAAGGCCCCTTCCCAGTTGGAGTTCTTTTCGTTGCGGAAGGGCGTCATCGCGCCGTCGGGCCAGGTGTTGATGTGTGGCCCGTTATCGGTCGAATAGACCACAATGGTGTCTTCAGCNATGCCCAGTTCATCCAGCAAGTCCAGCAACTGGCCCACGTGCTTGTCATGCTCCACCATCACATCATGATAGAAGGACTGCCAGCGGCCGGCTTGGCCGAGCACGTGCTCCGGCGGTCGAACGCGGAAATGCATCCAGGTGGTGTTGAACCAGACGAAGAAAGGCGTGTCGTCGTNGTGGGCGTGCTTGATGAAGTCCTCGGCCGCGGCCAGGAACTCGGTGTCGCACGTCTCCATACGTTTTTTGGTCAGCGGGCCGGTGTCCTCAATGCGTTGCTTGCCGACGCGACCCCAGCGCGGATGCTCGGTGGGATCATCCTCCTCTGTGGCCCAGGAATGGATCACGCCGCGCGGGCCGAAGAACTTCTTGAAATTGGGAAAATCCGCCTCGGGGGGATAGTCCACATGCTCCGGCTCTTCTTCGGCATTGAGGTGATAGAGGTTACCGAAAAACTCGTCGAAGCCGTGGACAGTGGGCAGGTATTTATTCTTGTCGCCGAGGTGGTTCTTGCCGAACTGGCCGGTGGTGTAACCCAACGGCTTGAGTAACTCGGCGATGGTGGGGTCCTCAGCCTGCAGACCAATATCCGCGCCAGGCATACCCACCTTGGTCAAGCCAGTGCGATAGGGGTTTTGCCCGGTGAGGAACGCGGCGCGGCCGGCGGTGCAACTCTGCTGGCCATAGGAATCGGTAAACCGAATGCCTTCGTTGGCGATGCGGTCGATGTTGGGCGTGCGATAGCCCATCAGGCCGTCGCTGTAGCAACTCAAGTTGGTGATGCCGATGTCATCACCCCAGATGACCAAAATATTGGGTTTGCCTTTAGGCATGGTACGCACTCCTTGGTGGTGAATGGGTGGACTGGTGAAATCGTGTCAGATTCCAACCAATCCACGTATCCCGATAATCACTCCGTACTCGGTGACAGGCATCAACCGCCGAAATCTTCCGCCAACTTGGCTGCCTGTTCGCTGCTCAGGTTCGACTCAATCAACTGGGTTGAGACGCCCTTGAAGGCTTCGGCCACGCGGTCCTGCACCGCGCCGCTGGTCATCAGAAAGAGCGCCGACGTGGATTCCGTTACCTGTTCACGCACTTCCTTGATGAATTTGTCGTTGATGCCATAGTCGGAAAATTTGCCCGACAGTGCGCCCATCGCCGCGCCCACGGCCATGCCGAAGAAGGGGACGAAGAACAGCAAGCCAAAGAGCATGCCCCAAAACGCGCCGGAGAGCGCGCCCTGGCCGGTCAGGCTGCCGTAATTTTGGGTCTTGGGCTTTTTCTTGCCCGTCTCCCAGGAGACAATCGCTGCATCATTGATGTCGATCAGTTGTTGCTTCGACAGATCGATGAGCTTATTGAGCGCTTCTTGTGCGCCCTGCGGTGTATCAAACTTCCAGACTGTTAACGTTGACATTTGAATGTTCTCCCACTATCTATGGATTTAATTCAGCCCCATTTTGATTTTGGACTGAAAAACGAATGTGTCCGGCGGTATCACCCGGTCAACCCGGTGATGCCCTGGTAAGAAAACCATAAGCCAAAAATCAAGGAGACGGTGATCGCGATCACCCGGTTGTGCCGGTCCAGCCAACCCTGCGCGGCTTGCAGCGGCTGGGCGGCTCGTTCCGGCGCGAGGGCGAAGAACACGATGGGCGGCAGGACGAGCGCCTGNGTCAACAAAACAAAAATCAGATATAGTCCGACGCTCATCGATTGTCCCAGGCTCGCCTCACTGATAATGCTGATCGCCGTCAGGGTGAACACCCACTGCTTGACGGCGACCACCACATAGAGCGCTCCCGCGCCGAAGGCNCGCAGCCCGGTCAGGTTGCCGATGCCGGCCATCCACTTGGGCGGTGGCTCGTCGCTGTCCTCTTCCTTGCGCCATTTCTTGAAGGCGGCGATCAGCAGCAACAGGCCGATGATCAGCAACAGGGTGGAGGTGATGAGCCNCTGCCCCTCTTCGCCGTTAGCCGCCATCGCCGTGCCCATGATCAGGCCAAACAACACACCCTGGGCCAGNCGCGTGGCCACGACTCCGGCGAAGAAGGCGACCGCCTTACCCAGCCCACCTGTGGTTTGCAGCAGNAACAGGACGATGATGGGATAGAGCGGCACAACGGCCGCGCCCACNATAACTGGCAGCAATTCAAGCAACACGNCNCTCATCGCNCACCAGCATCCGTTTTCAGATATGCGACTTCCAGCAGCGGCAGCCCCACATCGTACAGGCTGCTCAACAGACCGATCAAGGCGGCCTGGTCGCGCATGACGCCGGTGATCGTCGTTGATTCCGGCTTTTGGTCGTCCGATTGGATCGTCCAGCCCGCACCCAGGAAGTGCCGCCATGACTCATCAAGCCCACCTTGAAAGCGGATGCGGTAAACGGCTGTCTCGTCCATCTGCAACTTGTGTGGCGACATAGCGTGCTCCTAGAAGGTACGATGNTCNNGACNGATCGATCCAGCCGTNGCGCCTGTCCGGGATTGCGGAGAAGGNAANGGCTTCGAACTTGGTAGCGGCTGCGGCCGGCCGTGGCATTGCTTGAACTTGCGGCCGCTGCCGCAGGGGCAGGGATCGTTGCGATCGACGCCCGTAAAGGCTCGTTCCAGGATCGGCATTACCTCCCGTGCCTCGCGATTGCGCCGGATTAACCCGGCCATNAGCTTCATGGGGAAGTCGATATGGTGAAAGAAATCCTTGAAACCGGCGCAGAGATAATTGAGGCCCGGCTCGCCGTCCGGGGTCAGGATGAAGCGGTTCTTGGGACACTCGCCGTGACAGGCGAAGCGCACGTCGCACTCCCGGCAGTAGTTCGGCAGTGTGTCACGTTTGTCCAGGCCGAATTTCATCTGCTTCGGCGAGGCTACCAGCTCGATCATGTGGGTGTCCTGGATATTGCCCAACAGATAGTTGGGTTCCACAAAGTGGTCGCAGGAGTACAGGTCGCCGTTGTGTTCGATGGCCAGCCCCGTGCCGCAAGTGGCGTTGAAGACGCACATGCCGGAGTTGGCCAGGCCCAGCCAGTTGCTCAACGCCGCCTCAAAGGTCTGCACGTAGATCGTGCCCACGTCGCGGCGCACCCACTCGTCGAAAATGGAGATCAGGAAGCGGCCAAATTGCTCGGGGCCAACCGAACGATCGGAGACGGTCGTCCCTTCCTGGTAGAGTGTCAGGCCGTCGGCATTGATGCGCTCCACGACCGGGATGAACTGCATCCAGGTCGCGCCCACCTCGTCGCGCAGGAAGCGATAGACTTCCAGCGGGTAGTCGGCATTGACGCGGTTGACGGTGGTCAACACGTTGTAGTCCACGCCATGTTTCTGCAGCAGCCGGAGCCCGCGCATCACCTTTTCGAAGGACGGCTTGCCACCCTTGTCCACCCGGTAAATGTCGTGCAACGGCCCCGGGCCATCGATGCTGATGCCCAGCAGGAAGTTGTGTTCGGCAAAAAAGGCAACCCATTCGTCGTCCAGCAGCGTGCCGTTGGTCTGCATCGTATGCAGAAATGTCATGCCCGGCCGCCGGTACTTCTCCATCAGGTCCATAGCGCGCCGGTAGAAATCCAGCCCCATCAGCGTCGGCTCACCCCCTTGCCAGGCGATANTGACGCTGTCCGTCTGATGCGATTCTATGAGCTGGCGGATGTACTGCTCCAATACCGGCTCGCTCATGCGAAATTTGCTGCCGGGGTAGAAGGTCTCCTTGTCGAGGAAGAAGCAGTAGGCGCAATCCAGATTGCAGATCGCGCCGGTCGGCTTGGCTAGCAGGTGAAAAGCCGGCGGCGCCTGCCGCGGCCGTTGGGTCAAGGTAGGTTGGTTCATCAATAGCGCACCCACCGTGATCGTAATGACAACGACCGCCGCCTTCAAGGNGAGAAGGAAGTATAAAAGGAGTATTTAAGGGAGGAGGTTGAGCATTTCCGCTGTCGTGATGGCCGATCGACGGCCGCTCGTACCCAGCTTGCGATAGATATTGCGGTTATGTTTCTTCACCGTCAGCACCGAGAGGAACAACCGTTCGGCGATTTCCTTGTCAGACAACCCTTGCTGTAACAGGGCCAAAATCTGCAACTCCCGCCCGGTTAGCGCCTCCGGCTCCGGCGCTGAGACGGGGGGAAAAGCGGCCAGGATGTGACCGATATAGTCCGGGGCGACACCGCGCGCCGCCAGCTGAGCCAGTAAATCAGCCATGTCGGCGCCCAGCTCCACAAAGATACGCAAGTAGCCGCCCGGTTCGGCCAATCGCACGGCCCGTTCGGCGGCGTGTAGACCTGACAGATTTCCAAAACCTGTCAGGCCTACCAGGTCTTCTTCGGCCAATAGCGCCAGCAGCGCCCACACCTGGATGAGCAGCCATACATTGCCCGTCTCCTCGGCATACTGCCGGCAAGAGGCCAACAACTGTGCGGCTTCGCCGCGGGAAGCGTTCGTGTCCTGGGCCATCAGCACCTTGACGCGGGTCAGTTCGTTCGTTTCCCAAAAATAGAGCGGCATGCGGGCAGGGTGAGCGCCGCTCTGCGTCCAACGGGCGGCCTCCGCCACGTCGCCCCGCAGCAAGGCCAGGCGGGCGCGAAAGGTTTCTACCTCGGGGATGAATTGCGGCTGGTTCATCTCCAGCGACATCTGCGTTAACGTATCCAAAGTTTGCCGCGCCTGCGCCTTGTCACCTTGTGTGTGGTGCAACAGGGCCAGGCCCAACATCGCTTCGTGAAAGGGGCGGAAGTGAGATTGATAGCGCCTTTCCGGCACGGCCGACCAGTGGGTATAAGCTTCTTCCAGGCGGTTCCATTGATAATACGCATGCCCAAGGAAGTGGCTCGCCCAGGTGATGCTGAGCGGTTTTTCTTGGTCCAATCCCAGCTTCAATAGTGACCGGCCGACTTGCTCCAACCGTTTTAGATCGCCGAACGAACCATATATACCCCCGGCTGCCAACAGCAAGGAATGACGAAGGGCATAATGCTGGAACTGCTCATCAGCCAGCCAGGCGTTCAATTGACGCAGGGCATCTGCCGTGTGCCCCGAATTCTTAAGGGCCAACAACTGGAACAGAACCGTCAGGCCCCGGGCGAAGAAGTAATGGCGCGGCAGGCGGTCCAGCGCGGATCGGGCGAAGGCCAGGCTGTGGCGGAAATCATTCTGAAAAAAAGCCATTTCGGCGCGCAAAACGTCGCGCTCGGCGCGCAAAATATCGGGCGTGGCGCTTTCACCGGCGGGCATATCCTTTTGTTGCGCTAGCAATGCTTCCGCTTCCTGGAGCAACGCGGGAATCGCCGGAAATTTGGCCTGCCAGCGCAGCATCCACGCTTTTAGCTGCAACAAGGCGGGCCGCCGCGCCACGATCTCATCCGGCAGCAGCCCCAGCCACCGCGCCAGGCGGTGCATTTCCCCCTGGTTGAGCAAGTCGTGCCGCCGGGCTTCTACCAGCGACGCCGCCGCGGGCGCGTCGCCCGCCGCCAGTAAATGGCGCAGCGCCTCTTCGGTGTAGTTGTGTTCCGCCAGCCACACGCCGGCTCGCCGATGCAGCCCGGCGACCTCTTCCGCGTCCAACTCCCGTTCCAGCCGCCGCCGGAGCAGCGTTTGGAACAGGTGGTGATAGCGATACCACGTCTCATCTTCATCGAGCGACACGAGGAAGAGACCGCTGCGGGCCAGCTGCGTCAGGAAGGACTCTTCGCCGACGCCGCCCGGGCCTTGACCGACCCGGTCATGACCGACCAGGGCCACGCATAATGGATGGCAAAGCCGGTCCAGAACGGCCGTTCTCAACAAAAAATCCAGCACCGGGGCAGGCTGCTGGGCCAGGACCTCGTCCAGCAAAAAATCCATGACCAGGCGATGATGGCGGGTCTGGAAGGCGCGCACGAAGGCTCCCGTATCGTCTTGCTCGCGCAGGGAAAGCCCGGCCAGTTGCAAGCCGATGACCCAGCCTTCGGTTTGCTCTTCCAGCAAAGCGATAGTGGCCTCATCCACGTCCGCGCCGGTCGTTTGGGACAGGATGGCGCGCGTCTCTTCATTGGCCAGGCGCAGNTCGGCGGCACGAATTTCCAGCAGTTGCTGCTGGGCCCGGCGGCGGGACAGTTGCGGCAGGGGCACATCCATGCGGGTGATCAAGAGGAGCTGCAGGGCGTCCGGCAAGTGACGGACAAGCGCCGCCATCACCTCGCGGATAGTCGGGTGGGTGATCAAGTGATAATCATCGAGGACGAGGACCAACGGGCGGGGCAGATGGTCCAGGTCGTTGANCAGGGCGCTGGCGACAGTCTCCACGGGCGGCGGCTGTGGAGCGCCGAGCAGGGCCTGGGTGGCGGCGCACGGCCGCTCCGGGGCAAAAGCGTTGTGGACGGCGGTTGTCAGATAGCGGAGAAAGACGTCGGGGTCGTTGTCATTTTCATCCAGCGACACCCAGGCCGCCGTCAGACTGGGGCGCTGGGCCAGCCAGTCCACCACCAGGGATGTTTTGCCATAGCCGGCCGGGGCCGTGATGAGGATAAGTCCCCGCGCCAAACCGCGATCCAGTTGCGCCAATAGGCGGGGGCGCGTCACATATCNTTCGCGCAATCGCGGTGGTCGAAGTTTTGTGTCGATCAATGTTCGGTGCGATGAATATCAGCCCCATTCAATTAGGGAACAACAGGATTATACCGAATCAGGCGAATAATCCAGCCGGGATTCAGTCGCGGCTCAGCAGTTTGGCTCGATGCGGACAGCGTTCACCGACCCCACTTCACACGGCAAATAATGGCTGGTTCTATGGTTGCCCAGGCGCGAGGAGGCGGGGGCAAATTAGAGCGCCGGGCCNGGTTCGGCGCGGCGCTCGTCCAGATGGCAGTCGGATGGCTAATCGTCATCCCCCTCATGCTCCCGTTCCCCACCGGCGGCCGTTGGCGAGCCGCCGGCCGTTATCGCCAGCCCCTCGGCCAGCGCGGCCTTCTCGCCGTCGGTGAGCCGGGCCTCAGGGTGGGTGATGAGGTAGTTCGACATCGGCATCTCGCCCTCGGCGATGACCTCATACAGTTCCTCGGCTTCCTCGCCTTCGCCGCTCTGGCCCCACTCTGAGAAGTTGAGGTATTGGCGACCCTCATCCACGTCGTGCTGCACCAGCCAGGAGACCGGGGCCACGTTGGAATACCATGGCCAGACCGTCTCGTTGCTGTGGCAATCGAAACACGCCCGCTGGGCCAGCTCCCGCGTCTGCGGGCTGTCCCAGTTCGGCTCGGCCGCCACGGGCGGGTTCTCATGGGCGCGCCCATAGGGAACCAGCTGCAACAACAAAAATCCCGCGAGCAGTACAGCCGCAGCGATCAGCAGCAACTTTCGCACGTTCATGATTGTAGCTCC
>JAACJX010000198.1 GCA_014237545.1 Ardenticatenia bacterium
TCCCCGAACAATACCTTTCGCACGCTGATGTCCTATGACTGCCCCGGCGGCTGCCCGCGCATCAATCAGTGGGCGAACCCGAAGGTCTGGTATCAGGGCGAGCCGACCGGAATCGACCACGCCATAGACCCGGCCAATGCGTCAGACGTCGCCCGTTCCATGAACCAATCGCGGGTCCTGGTATCCAATTTCCGGGCCGACTGCATGGAGCCCGCGCCCACCGTGACCAGCACGGCGACCGACTTGCCCCTGCCCACCAATACCCCCACGGCGACTCCCCTCCCGACCGACACGGGGACGCCGACGGCTACATTGACCGTTCCGGCCACGGCGACGCCCCCTGGACCGACGGCCAAACCCACCAAGACGCCGAAGCCCACGGCCACCCTGCGACCCACGCGCACCATCGAGCCGACGCCCACCTCTGAGGTGAATACAGCGCCGCATTCGATGTATCTGCCGGCCGTGGTCGGCAAGTAGCCGGTATCCGGCCGGACGGATTCGCTCCGNACGGGCGCGCTATTTGGTTGCGGTCAACAGGGTNAACAACTCGTCGACCAGCGCCAGCCGGTCCGGGGCGTCCAGTTCGGCGCTGCGCAGCAGGCACTCTCTAGCGTGGGTGTTCATAAAGGTGGTGGTGGCGCTGCGCAGGGCGGATTGCGCGGCCGTCAATTGCTGGACGATCTCGGCGCAATCGCGNTCTTCGTCGAGCATNTTCTGGATGCCCCGCATCTGNCCCTCGATCCGTCGCAGCCGCTTNTTCAATTCATCTTTGGTCGCCGCGGATTGAATCTTCATCGTTCCTCTACGACACGGCCCTGATCCTCGCTGAAGACCAGGGCCGTCTTATTTATCTGAAGGTTGGCGAGCGCCCGGCCCGCCTAGCAGCCACCTGCTCAGGAGAAGGGGCTGGTGCGCGGCGGGGNGGAGACGGTGCGGGTCGGCGTGGCGCCGGAACCGAGCGCGACCGCTCCCAGCCGCTTGCGCGTCTCCCGGCTGCCGCAGTGGGGGCACTCTTGCGCGTCACCCGCCTGGGACATGCTCAGCTTTTTCTCAAAAGGCTGCCCGCAATCAGCGCAGGCGTATTGATACATTGGCATAAGGATAAATATCTCCTTTATATACTCTAGGGGGGTATAGTATATGATCGCCATAGGGCTGTCAAGATCATGCAGTGCTAATTCAAGGTATTTCAGAATTCTGTTGCTCATATGCCAGAGGAACGAGAAGATCGGCGAGTGACGCGGAGCTCACCGAGGGCTAAGCCCATCTTTCTCTGTGGGCTCCGCGTCTACCCTCCGCGCGCGCCGCGTCCCTCCGCCCTTAATCGGGCTTTGGAAGACCCCAGAGTGGCTAATTCGCGTTTTAGCCCGGCCCAATCGCTTCTGCGGTACAATACTATCATGGATTCAGTAACCCTTATCGCGACAGCCAAGTTCGGGCTGGAGGCGGTGGTGAAGCGGGAAGTGCTGGCGTTGGGCTTCGACGAGGTGCGCGTCAGCGAGGGGCGCGTGGCGTTCACGTCATCGCTCGACGGCATCCCGCGGGCCAACTTGTGGCTGCGCTGCGCCGACCGGGTGTTGCTGCAAGTCGGCGAATTCCCGGCCGTCACCTTCGACGATCTNTTCGAGCAAACGCGGGCGCTGCCGTGGGAGCGGTGGATCCCTCCGGACGGCCGCTTCCCGGTCAACGCGCGGGCCGTCCGCTCGACGTTGCAGAGCGAGCGCAGCAGCCAGGCGATCGTGAAGAAGGCCGTGGCGGCGCGATTGTCGACCGCCTATGGCGGGGCTTCGTTGCCGGAAACGGGGGCCGACTACGGCATCCAGGTGACCATCCGCCAGGACCGGGCCCTACTGGCACTGGACACGTCCGGCGACGGCCTGCACAAGCGCGGCTACCGGGCCGAGGCCGGCGCCGCCCCGCTGACAGAGACCCTGGCGGCGGCGTTGGTGATGCTCTCCTTCTGGGACGCGGACCGGCTGTTAATCGATCCGATGTGTGGCTCCGGTACGATCCTGATCGAAGCGGCGATGATTGGCCGGCGAATGGCCCCCGGCCTGCGGCGGGCGTTTGCCGCGGAGCGCTGGCCGGCGGTGGGCGCGGAACTTTGGCAGAAGGCGCGTGAGGCGGCGACGGCGACCATCGATCGGTCGGTTGAATTATCTATCTTTGGCTACGACTGGGACGCGGAAGCGGTCCGCATCGCGAAGCAGAACGCGGAGCTGGCCGGCGTGGGGGATGACATCACCTTCGAGCAAAAGGCGCTGGAAGACCTGTGGATCGACCGCGAGCACGGCATCCTGATCTCCAACCCGCCCTATGGCCAGCGCATGGCGGATTTCCAGCAGATCAACCAGCTCTATATCACTCTGAACAAGATGATGCGCAAAAAGCGCGGCTGGTCGGTCTACATCCTGACCGCCGACCCCAAGTTTCCCGACTACTTCAAGCGCGGCCGCCCCGATCGCGTGCGGAAGTTGTTCAACGGCAATATCCGCGTGGACTACTACCAGTATCATGGCGAGCGACAAGAGGTGCCATCTCCCCGTCCGTCAGGATCGAATTGAGCAGCGCGGGAGCGTCCAGTCCCTCGTCCGGCAGGCGCAGCAGGTGAGTTGCCCCCGGCGCGTCGCTGGCGCCCAGACCGGGAGCCAGCGGGACCACGCCCGGCGCGGCCGCCAGCCCTCGCGCCAGCTCGCTCTCCATTCGCTCGGCCGAACGAATGATGGTCACATCTTCGATCTCGACGAGTAATTCATCCAGAAAATAGTCAACATGCCAGCGCAGCCGTTTGCCTGCCGGAGGGCCGAGATCCACCGGGCCAAGCTGGTGCGTCGCGAACGCATCTCTCATCGCGGCCCGGATGGCGTGGGGTGGTTTATTGCCGGTCCGCGTGGCGTGGCGCAGCAGCCGCCCGGCCAGCGCCGACGCGCCGCGGCCCATGGCTGACCCGACGTAAGCGTATCGCCCCACGGGAACGGCGATGGCACGGCCGCCCTGGAACCGCCCAAAGGCAATCCGCATGTCCTCGCGC
>JAACJX010000197.1 GCA_014237545.1 Ardenticatenia bacterium
GGCATTGAAGGTGTTTGTCTCGATCAGGTCGGCCCCGGCCTCCAGATAGGCCAGGTGGATGGCGCGGATGACGTCGGGTTGGGTCAGGACGAGCAGGTCACTGTTGCCCTGCAGGTCGCGCGGCCAATCGGCAAAACGGCCGCCGCGGTAGTCCGCCTCGGCCAGCTGGTACTGCTGGATCATCGTGCCCATCGCCCCATCGAGGACGAGAATGCGTTGGGCGAGTTGCTGGTGCAGGAGTTCGGTTCGGTTCATATTCATCAAAAAAGCCTCTCATGATGAGAGGCTCGACTAATCAAGGTCTTCTCTCATCTTCCAGATGATCGATTGACTATCGATCTCTGCCGGATTTGGCACCTTCCTGATGATTCAGTCGGTTGCCGAGGTATCGCAGGGCCGGTCCCTCCACCTCTCTCGATGAGTATACGGTTGTTATCTGAACAATTACCTGAAGATTAGTCTAAACAGGGGGTTGTGTCAACTGGGCATAAAAAACCTGACAGGTTCCGGGAAACCTGTCAGGTTTGATCCGCCGGGGGATATTACCAACCGTAGTTGTGCCAGCCGTCGAACGTGCCGCCGGCCTTGACCAGGACCACGGTGTAGTGAATCTTCATCGGATACCAGTTGGCCGGATTCTCGCCGCTCCAGTTAAACCCGCCCTTATCGCTGACGGGCTTGTTGCGGCCGTTGCGCACGGAAAAACCGTGCTTGCTCCGCGGCTCGGCCCACTGGATAGGCTGGTTGTTTTTCTTCCACATACTTGTCAGTTTGAACGACCACGTTTTTTCCGTTCCGGGAACTCCGGCGATATCCTGACCTTTACAGTTCTCGCGCTTTTGCTGCCAGAAACAGAATCCGAGTTTCATGCCAGGCTGATTCTTAGGGATGCTGATGATGCGCGCCCGGAAGTAGAGCGTGCCGCCGGCAAAGTTGGCATATTGGCCACTGACCCAATTGGCGTTGGCCGCGCCTGTCGGCGGCCTGTCCACGATAAAGCCGCCCAACGACTGGGTGACGCTGAAGGGAGTCGACTTGGTACCGCGGTTAAAGACCAGTATCTCGTCGGCCGTGCCGTTGCCCGCCTGCGCTGTGCCAACGCTGAGCGCGCTGAATAGGGCCAGGCCCACGAGCGCGCCGACAAACAGGACCAGGATCGCCATCCTGCTCCGCGGCTTTTGCATATCTTGTTCCATTTTGTAAACCTCACACTGCAATTTGAGTTTGGGAATGCCCGAATGGCGGCGATGGGAGGAGTGTTCGGGGAAATATCTTCTTATTGAGACTTGTCACTACCAGCCGTAGTTGTGCCAGCCGTCGAATGTGCCACCCTTCTTCACCAGAACGACGGTGTAGTGAATCTTCATCGGATACCAGTTCGCCGGGTTCTCGCCGTTCCAGTTCCAGCCCTTCTTGTCGCTGACCGGCTTATTGCGNGCGTTGCGGACGATGAAGCCNTGCTTGGTGCGCGGGTTGGCCCAGTTGATNGGCTTCTTNACCCACATGTCGCTCAACTTGTGCGACCACGTCAATTCAGTTCCCGGGACGCCGGCGATCACCTGACCGCGACANTCTTCATTGACGAACTTGTTTTCCCAGAANCAGAAACCCAGCTTCATTTTGGGCTGGTTCTTCGGGATGCTGATGATCCGCGCGCGATAGTACAGAGTACCNTCGGCAAAACCGGCATACTGCCCGGTGACCCAATTGGCGTTGGCCGCCCCCTTGGGGGGTTGGTCCATGACGAAGCCGCTCAGTGATTGCGTGATGGCGAAGGGGGTTGACTTCGTGCCGCGATTAAAGACGAGGATCTCGTCGGCCGTGCCGTTGCCGGCCTGGGCTGTTTCCACGGCGAATGCGCTCAAGAGGGCCGTGCCCACNATCGCGCAGACGAGCAGGATGAAGACCATCATCCTGGCCCGTGGAGACTGCGTGTCGGTTGACATTTGTGTTCTCCTGCTGACTGTAAATTTTGTCCCGCTGGGCTGGCTCACCCGCCCAACAAAATCATTTTATGGATACGAACATCCGTGTCAATCCCGCTACTCTTGAGCCATTTACCATATACTTATCTTTTTGGAACGTCGCTCCACTTTTTGCNNGCTACAGACCAAAGAAAAAAGGCCGGANTGCCTNNGNAGGCATTCCGGCCAGNGGNANTNAACAGTCAATTACCAGCCGTAATTGTGCCAGCCGTCNAACGTGCCGCCTTCCTTCACCAGGACCACCGTGTAGTGGATACCCATCGGATACCAGTCGGCGGGATTTTCGCCGTTCCACTCCCAGCCCTTCTTGGCGCTGACCGGTTTGTTCTGCTGGTTNCGAACGAGAAAGCCGTGCTTGGTNCGNGGGTTGGCCCAATTGATCGGCGACTTAACCCACATGTCATCCAGCTTGTGGGACCAAGTCAATTCCGTGCCGGGGATTCCATCGATGACCTGGCCGCGGCATTCCTCGTTGGTATAACCGTCTTCCCAGAAGCAGAACCCAAGCTTCATCCCGGGTTGGCTCTTGGGAATGCTGATGATGCGCGCCCGATAGTAGAGCGTGCCATCGGCGAATCCGGCATACTGCCCGGTGACCCAGTTGGCATTGGCCGCGCCCGTCGGCGGTTTGTCCTCAATGAAACCGCTCAAGAGCTGCGTAATGGTAAAGGGGGTCGATTTGGTCCCGCGATTGAAGACCAGGATTTCGTCGCTGAGGTCGCCCTCACCAGGCGGCGGGGGCGGAGGTGGCGGCGGGGCGCCATCCACCGGGGTCAGGCTGATACCGTCGATGCTATACTGGAGACCCTTGCCCTTATCNGCCTGGAAGCGCAGCATGGCGTTGCTNACGGTCCCACTGAACCCGGTNGCGGTGAACGTGTGCTTAAACTCCTGCCCGCTCGTCGTCAGGTTAAACGCCTGATTCTTGATGCCATAGTTTGCCCGCGGCGATACCTGTTGCAGCAGCGTCACCCGCAGNTCTGANCCCTTGTNNGACCGCGCCCANAAGCGCAATTCGTAAGTCACGCCGGCCTGCAGGCTGATGTTCTTCTGNAAGATGAGCGCGCGGCCCGTCGTCTTCGTCGTCGTCAATTGGGCCGCCACGCCGGACTCGGCCGGCGTCCCTGTCTTCAGAGTGCAAATCTTGCAGGTCCAGCCGGTCGTCCCATTCTCGAAATCGCCGTTCGCCACCGCGTTATTACCGCTCGCCCGCAGCGACCCGGCCGGCACAGACAGGACAAGCCCGACCAATGCCACAAGGGCAATAACCAGCGCCACGCCGCGCCACCACCTGCCTGATACTCTATGTTCCATTACTCCTTCTCCTAATTACCGGTCTCTTGACCGCCATCGTTTCAAGCTTTTCGTTCTACGGATAGTTTTGCCAGCCAGAGAAGCTCTCGCCGGCCGGGACCAGAACCGCCTGGAAGCGGAGACTCATCGGGTACCACGCTTTCGGATCATTGCCGCCCCAGTTCGCGCTGGTCTTGTTGCTGACCGGGTCGTTTTCGCCATCGCGCACTGAGAAGCCCATCTTCGTGCGTGGCGCGCTCCAATCAACCGCGACCCCACCCTTTTTCCACATATCCTTCAAGGCGAAACTCCAGGTGACAACCGTGCCGGGCACGCCGGGCACATCGTTCCCCTTGCAGTTCTCGCGATCCTTCTGCCAGAAGCAGAAGCCGAGTTTCATTTTGGGTTGCTCCTGGGGGATGCTGAAGATGCGGGCGCGCAGGTGAAGCGTGCCGCC
>JAACJX010000601.1 GCA_014237545.1 Ardenticatenia bacterium
ACTCGTGGGCAGTCGCGGGGCAGCAGGTAGTCGTGAACACCGTTGGACGCTCCGCGGCCGACTGCCGATTGACGGCGGTGCGGGTGACAGGCGAGGCCCGTTTTTTGCAGGAGTGGCGTTGGTAGGGGAGACATAATTCAATTGATTGATATGTTCTCAGTCAATAGATAAGTCCGGCGACGTATGTGGCGTCCTAGTCTACGGAGGCGCACATTTCGCGGCCGATTGCCACTTGACAGAATCGCTGACACCTAATCCATGACCGGATCCAATCCGGATGCCCGTCCTCAATAACCAGGCATGCTTATTTCTTGACACCGTGCTTCCTCACCGTATCATTGAATTTAAGCCATTTAGCTTCCACCCAAACCAGAATGTCAGCCGGTGGACGAGGAAACTGCACGCCGCATTGCCCAATTACAAGCCGCATTTGATCAGGGGATTCTGGACGAGGATGCCTTCCGAACTTTTTTGGCCAATCTAGATCCAGATGGAGCATATTCGGCCACGGCCGAACGCAGCAACGTCGCTCATGGGCCGGGTAGCATGGCCGTCGGCGAGCGGGCCGCGAAGGCAAATGACGTCGACGGCAGCATCGTCACCGGCGACAACAACAGCGTCACTAACATCACGACTATTTACCAGCAAGCCCACGGCACCGTATACTGAACTCCGCTGGAGAATACGCGTACGGCTGTCGATTGACGGCGGTGCAGGTGACATGCCACACCCGTTCTCTGCAAGCGTGGCGTTGGTTAGAGAGACATAATTCAAATGATTGAGATGTTCTCAGACAATAGACAAGTCTGGCGATGTATGTGGCGTCCTAATCTACTGAGGCGCACATTTCGCGGACGATTGCTACTTGACGGCATCGCGGACACCTATTCCAAAACCGGATCCGTACCAGATACCCGTTCTAAATAACGATGTATGCCGCTTCTCGTTGGACGTTGCAGAGTCGACTACTGCTTGACGATGACCCGACCGCTCTGCCCGACGCATTCTTTGCCACCATTGCGCTGATTGAGGAATGAAACCATTGGCTATTGTCACACCTGGGGCGATGTCGAACGGCGAATATGGCTAACAGTGGGAGGAGAAGACACGCATACCGCTCGCGCCATGATTGGCAGCCCGGTTGGACGGACCGTCAAGGATGTCATTGCCCGCATCGCCGCACAAAATGGTCTTAAACCTTCTTAGGGTCGGCCGTCCATTCGGACTAGCGTCACCCCATCCGTCGATAGGGAGTTGAGATCGGTCTTAATCCCTCTTAGGGTCGGCCGTCCGTTCGGACGCCGTGTGCTACTGGAATGGTACGCCTTGGAAGGTTGGTCTACTGGCGAGGAAATTGTGCCAGCCACGCTCGGCCGAGTGCTTTCAATTCCAGGAGGTGTTGTCACAAAAGGGCATCCTGCTCGTCAACCTCGAAGGGTTGGATGATGAGGGCCAGCGTCTCATCGGGTCCATCCTCCTGAACCAGCTTCTGGTTATGGCCAGGCTGCGCCAGGATTCAGCCGAGCGTACACCCTGCCACATCTATGCTGACGAGTTCTATTAATTCTCACCCCAGGCCTTTGTGACGATCATCAACGAGGCGCGCAAATACCAGCTCTTCAGCACGCTCGCTCACCAGAATCTTGAACAGCTGGACAAGAAGGCTAAAGCAGCAGCGGCCAATTGCGGCAACGTCGTCGTCTTCCGTATCAATCCCGAGGACTCGGCCGCGTTAAACNAGCACTTTCTGGCCAACGGCCTGACTTTACCCGCTCATGCGCTTTCCAATCTGCCACGCTTTCAGGCGCTGGTTCGTTATGCCGATGGCAATGAGAGGCGGCAGGCCCGGATCCGAACTTACGCAGAGAAAGGTCAGGAGAATTCGGCTACGGCGGATGCGATCCGCCGGCGGTCCGAACATTATGGCTCACCCAGGGATGTTATTGACCGGTATCTGAATGCTAAACTGAATTTACATGATGAACAGCAGAATCGCGACAAAGGAAAACCTGCCCGAACACGGTCTAAGACTGCCGGCGACTCGGCGGGTCAAGAAGAGTAACCTGCCGGCGTTTCGACTCACTCCGCGCGATAGGGAGGTCGTCAAGGCCGTCTACACCCATCGAGCGATGACCACGCCACAGATCGAGGCGTTGCTATTCCCGCCGGAGAACGGGCAGGATCACCGAACAAAGACCTCGCGCGTACGCCATCGGCTAAAGATGCTCTTCCAGCATGGGTATTTATTCCGCGACGAGCAGCCGACCAAGCTGAGCGAGGGACGCAAGCCGCTGGTGTACTTTATCGATCAGCAGGCGGTCCCGTTGCTGGCCGAGGAGTATGGCGTGTTCCCTGAAGAGATAATGTGGAAACCGAAAGATAACGACGTGCGCTGGATGTTTCTGGAACATTTACTGGCGACTAACGATGTGCGCATCGCCATTGAGNTAGCTGCCGAGCAGCATGGGTATGCGCTACATCCCTGGTTGGATGACATGACGCTCAAAAGCGTTGAGATGCGGGATTCGGTGACGATTTACGGCCCAACTGGCGCACCCCTTAAGGTCACTATCGTCCCGGATGCGTACTTCTTCCTGACTGCCGGCGGCTATGACTATCACTGTTTCCTGGAAGTCGACATGGGGACAGAGACGGCCAAGAGCAGTAAGTTCGGCCGGCGCGACTTCTCGCGCAAGATGCTGGGCTACCTGGAATATTACAAGTCGGGATTGTACAAAAAAAAGTATGACCCAAAAGGCGAATATGATGTGGCGTTGCAGATGCTGGTATTGACGGTGACGACGAGTGAGGCGCGGCTGGCCAGCCTCAAGCGAGTCGCCGAAGAGGCCGGCGCCGGCAAACAGTTTTGTTTCACGACGTTTGGCAGGCTATCCCCGGAGATGGTGCTGACCGCGCCGATCTGGTCCCTGGCAGGCGATGGAGACTTACATNTACTGATCTGGTAATCCAAAGAATAAGNAGAGTAGACAATGTCATTTCACAGGATCACTGTAATTGGGTATGCGGGAAGTGAGCCGGACTACCAGGTGACGGTGACCGGCAAGGATTACGCTTATTTCCCGCTCTATGTGAACGAGCGTCACGGAAACAGCGAGCGTACCTACCGGTACAAGATCAAGACCTGGAATGAGCTGAGTCTCATTGTCAAAGACCACCTGGCCAAAGGACAGTTGCTGGTGGTCGAGGGCACGCCTTCGGTCGAGGCCTGGCGCGACGCAAGCGGTAAGCCTCGGGCGCAGCTGGTCGTGACAGCGCAGACGCTAAGGTTCCTGGGCGCGAAACCGGAGGTAGATGAATTCGACGAGGAAGAGTTGGCGGAAGCCGAGACATAAACAGGGTGCCGTTGGGATAGGGGAGATGACGAGGCGGTTGTGTCAGCAAACAGTGGCACAGCCGCCTTCGCTTTTCAAGGGTCTGCGATGCAAAGCACTCGCTGCGCTCGCCCTTGACCGCGCTCNCGGCGGTTGTGCGGCCAAACTGGTANCGAAGCAGATGCTGCTTCGAGTAAACCNGTATTCAGTTGGGGCAGCCGAGAGGGGGTGAACCTTGATGAAATTGATGACGAAAACGCTTGAGGANAGATTCGCGCANNTCGGTANCCAGGANCACATAGCGGATCCCATCATAGTGGCCAAGTTCTTCAANCCNTGCGGNGCCGGNACNTGGTATGCGACAGAATACGACCCNGTGCAGCGNNTATTCTTCGGNTATGTGTCCATCTTCGGCGACCATAACGACGAATGGGGCAGTTTCTCGCTTGACGAACTGGAAGCCTATCGCGGGCCGTTCGGGATAGGGATCGAGCGGGATCTGTACTTCGGGGAGAAGAGAGCCAGCGAGGTGATCCAGAAGCATTAGCCGGGGCAACCAAGGGCCGAGGAAACTCGGCCCGGACCGGCGCATCAGGCTAANCACCCAGCCTCAGACATCGCCGAGCGCTTGCCGGTGCATCAGCACCCTTCGTTATCAAACATAACGAAGGAGCTCGAACTGGGAAAGGCGATTCTGCTTGAAGGACGGTTTTTGGTACCTCCCGACGTAGAGTGTTCAGTAGAGCAGGACCTGCCAGAAGAAGTGAGAGACTTATAACCCTATCATCGACGGCAGCTAGAAGCCCTAATGTCAAGCNGATGCCAGCCTGNCGCGCTCAGTCTTATTGTCCAGGCACAGGCCGTCGTTTTGTTCGACGATGGTTGTTAATAGGAACGATTCCAGAAATTCAACTTTGGGGATGTGATGATCTGTATTCAGAGCGGAGATTTTCGCTGTCATAGTTAGAGCCTACCGGACGCGGATCCCTAAGTCCAGCACCATTTCTATTTGCAGAGCTCGCTCAGAACCGTGCTAAACAAAATATTTGCCGAAATAGCGCCTGCGGCCGCAGAACCTGCCGGAGAAAGCCGGCTGCGGTGTAAATGACACCGCCACAGGGTTGCATCCCGATTGCATCCCCTCTCCATTAAATCTCCACAAGTCATCATTACTATACTAAGCATATAAATATGAGTGGGCGCAAGCGCCCCTTGAAAGGAGTTACGAAATGAAACAGAGTAGACTGATCGTTGTATTGCTGGTGTTGGCGTTGGCCCTGGCTATTACCGCTGNCGTGGCGTTCGCCCAAGGCGCGCCGGCGCCCCAGGTCCCAGGCTTTGGCCCGGGCATGATGGGGGGCGGCATGATGGGGCGTGGCCAGATGGGTTCGGGCATGATGGGGCAAGGCTGGCAAGGTGGCCGGATGGGTTCGGGCATGATGAACGGCATGAGCGGCATGATGGGCANCTTCAACCTGATCGATGTTGTCGCCGAGCAAGTTGGCCTGACGGCTGATGAAGTGCGCGATGAACTGGCGACGGGTATCTCTATCGCGGACCTGGCGGCGAAGTACGAGGTCGACGTCCAGGTGATC
>JAACJX010000600.1 GCA_014237545.1 Ardenticatenia bacterium
AGCGGCACGCCCAACTCAGCCCCGGCGATGACCACCGCCCGCCAGCCCGCCTGCCGACGCAAGAGGGCGGCGGCGAATGGCTCGTCCAACAGCAGATAGGCCAGGTCCGGCCGGCGCTCGAAGGCGGCCACGATGCCCTCCAGCATTTGCGCCCGAATGATACACCCCGCGCGCCAGACGCGCACAATCGCGGCGATGTCCAGGTTCCAGCCGTACTCCTCGCTGGCCACCCGCAGCAGGTCCATCCCCTGCGCGTAGGCGGTCACCTTGCCGGCGTAGAGCGCATCCTCGGCCGCGGCGGTCAGTTGGGCCCGGTCGCCGAGGAACATCGCGCAGCCACCGTACCGCGCCGCCGCCAGCGCGCGCGTGGCCTTGGCCGCGCTCAGCAGCCGCATGACGACCGCGGCGTTGATGGTCGGCGTCGGCGAGCCGACCTCCAGCGCGATCTGNCTCGTCCAGCGGCCGGTGCCCTTCTGCCCGGCGATGTCCATGATCAGGTCCACCAGCGGCTGCCCCGTCTCCTGGTCGATGTAGCGCAGGATCTTGGGCGTAATCTCGATCAGGAACGACCGCAGCTCGCCCTCGTTCCAGCGCGCGAACAGGTCGGCCAGTTCGGCGTTGGAGAGGCCCGCGCCGCGATGGAGCAGGTCATACGTCTCGGCGATCAGCTCCATGTCGCCGTATTCGATGCCGTTGTGGACCATCTTTACGTAATGGCCCGCGCCACCGGGGCCCATCCAGGCCACGGTCGGCTCGCCGTCGTCGGCCACGGCGGCGATGTCGCGCAGCATCGGCCGTATCGTCTCCCACGCTGCCGCGGCCCCGCCGGGCATCAGGCTTGGCCCCCATAGAGCNCCNTCTTCGCCGCCGGAGACGCCCATGCCGACGAAGTGGATACCCGCCGCGGCCAGTTCGGCGCCCCGCCGCTCCGTATCCAGAAAGTAGGAGTTGCCACCGTCGATGATAATGTCGCCGTCTTGCAATGAATCTTTCAGCGAGGCGATGGCCGTATCCACCGGCCGGCCGGCGGGCACCATCAACAACACCACGCGCGGCGCGTCGAGGGCGGCCGCCAGCGCCGCCGGCGATTCGACGACCGCCGCCGGGAAATCGGGCGGCAGGGTGGGGTGGGGGTCGTAGCCGACGACCCGGTAGCCGTGACGCTCGAAATTCATCGCCAGGCTGCGGCCCATGACGCCCAGCCCCATGATGCCCAGGGCAAACTGATTTTCCATAAGTCGCTCCATGATCGAATCAATGATCGCGTCCGGTTCGGCGTTGGCCTCAACCCGGATGGCGCGGGCGGGTTCTTCCAGGTCGGCGAATTGGCTGCGTAGCATTGCCGCGCCCATGTAGTGGCCCCGCCGCGTTTCCAGGCGGGCGCGGATGCCGTCGTAATCGCCGCGCAGGTAAACAAACCGCATCTGCCGCGGGTCCGCGCCCGCCCTCAGTGCGTCGCGGTAGCGCCGCTTAAGGGCGGAGCAGGCGACAACGCCGCTTTCGCCACGGGCGAGGCCTTCGCGGATGAGACCGGCCAGCGCGGCCAGCCATCCGGCGCGGTCGGCGTCGTCCAGCGGCTTCCCGGCAGCCATCTTGGCGATGTTGGCCGGGGGATGGTAGTCGTCGCCGTCGTAGAAGGGCACGCCCCACCGCGCCGCCAACCCGCGGCCGATAGTCGTCTTGCCGCTGCCGGCCACGCCCATCACGATGACGAAGCATGGCTCGCCTCGCGCGCGCTCCGGTTGATTCTTGATCAATAGTGTGGAAGCCTCGCCAAGTGTTCGCCCGCCTTCCCGGATCTTCAACTATTATAGTAAGTCTTGGATGGCTGTTGCGCAACTTGCTAAGCGGCGCAGGGCTTTTCCAAAGCCTGATTAAGGGGCAGAAGGACGCAAAGCCCACAGATGAGGACGGTCTAAGCCTCGGCGCACTCCGCGTTCCTCTGGCATGAGAGCAAGAGCACGTTGGAAATACCCTGTTATGCGGCGACCGAGGTTAGCTTCTCCAGTTCCGCCAGCCGCGCCCGCAGTCGCTCGATCTCCTCCCGCAGTTCGGCCGCGACCACCACCTGCTCTTCCATCATCGCCATCTGCTCGCGCAGTTCGCGCTCCAGCCGTTCAAGCTCGGCCACAGCCAGCCGGTTGAACTCGTTTTGCTGTGCCATCAGGTGGCCCAGATACCAGCGCGAGGCGACATTGTTCCACGCTGCGCGGAACCAGGCGATGAGCGGCCCGAAGACGGGCACGCCGGACGTGAACGGCCGCTCGCGCAGCTCGGCCGCCGCGCTCAACCGGGCCAGCGTCCCCTCGTCTGACAAGCCGTCCAGCGCCTTGCGGCGCAGCTCTGCCAGACCGGCCTCGATGGCCGCCGCTTCGCCGGCCGACAGCGCTCCAGCCCCCTCGCGCTCGCGGGCGGCCAGGATGCGCGGCAGTTGTCGCTGGGCGGACAGGTAGGCTAGCGAGGCGGCGCGGCGCTCGGCCGCAGCCAGACCATCCAGCCACGCCGACTCGGCCGGGATTGTCTCTTCGACGATCTCCGCCGCCGGAAAATGCTTGAGTAGGTAACGCCAGCGGCCGCTGTGGAAGCGTTGCAGGTAAGCGAAGCTGCCCTTGTCCGCCGTGGCCGATTCGACGTGGATGCCGGCCGCCGCCGGCAAGTAGACGACGCGGTAGCCCGCCCGCCGCGCCCGCGCGCAAAAGTCTACATCCTCGAAATAGAGGAAAAAGCCCTCGTCCAGCAGGCCAATCGCGTCCAGCATGCTCCGGCGGACGGCGGTCGCCGCGCCGATCACGTACTCGACGTCGCGTGGAGTGTCGTGGTCGGCCGTNTCGCGCCGGCCGATGCCGAAGTGACCGGGCAGCGCCTGGGGATGGGTGATGAACCCGCCAGCGTGCTGAATCGTCGCGCCGTCCGGGTACCACAACTTGGCCCCGGCGATGCCGGTGGACGGGTCGGCGGCCAGCGCCCCGGCCAGCGCCGCCAGCGCCCCCGGCGAGAGGACCACATCGGGGTTGAGCAACACGACCACCTCGGCCGTCTCGTCNCGCAGCGCGGCGTTGTTGCCCGCGGCGAACCCCAGGTTGCCGCCGTTCTGGCGGATGGTCACCCACGGGAACCACTGGCGAGTAAATGCCACGGAGCCGTCGCTGGAGTTGTTATCAACCAGCACCACTCGGTCGGCCGGCGGCTCCTGGGCGGCCAGCGCCGGCAGGCACGCTTCCAGATAGGCGCGGCCGTTCCAGTTCAGGATGACGACGGAGAGCGTGGCTCGGGTCAAGGTAGGCTCGATTAGCGCGTGATGCGCGGCACAAAAGCGCGGTGCGTCCCGACGAACACGGGGAATGACTGCGTATTGTTGGCCTCGTCGGTCTCCGCGATGGCGTTGCCGGCGTCGACGACCACGTAGATCTGGTGCATGCCCGGACCGACGTTGCTCCAGTTGACCGTCGCCACGGCACTGTCGCCGCAACCGGCCAGACTCACAACCTGGTCGCTGCCGATTTTCTGCCCGCCCTGCGCCGGGTTACCTTTATAGAAGCGCACCACAGCCGGCCCGGCCGTGGCCGCCAGATTGCCGGCGTTACTCACACTGGCCCGCAGCTGGATCGACAGCGGCAAGCCCGTGAAGTGGGGTGAGCCGGGAGTGGTCACCAACCGCCACGGGGCCAGGTCGTTTTGCGCCGCCACGGCCGCCGTGTGCGCGGCGAGGTTCTGGCCGATGGCGGTCATCTGCCCGTTGCTGGAGTCGAAGAGCCAGCCGTTGTAAGTCTGGTCGGTGGCGCTATACCAGGACCACTTCTGCACCAGGCGGTTGCCGTCGGCCGGGTATCCAAGCGTTGCGCTGGTGGCCGTGGTCAGGTAGTTGAACGTCTTGTTCATGTAGGCGTTGACCCGCGGCGCTTCGAATCCATAGTCGGGCGGCATGAGGATGCCGTACTCGCTCAGGTAAAGCGGCTTCTCGCGATAGCCGCGGTCTTTCATCCACTGGCGGAAACGAATGACGCGCTCCACGAAGCGGTCATAATCATCGTTGTCGTCAATGGAGACGATCTCACCAAACGGCTCATCAATGCCCGGCGGCACATCGGCCCCCCAGCAATTGCCGGGGTCATAAGCGCAGCTCACCTCATTGAGGATGAAGTTGTGGATGCTCCAGCCGTCGACGGGCATCTCCTTGCCGAAGGCGTGGTGATAGCTGTCCAGCACCATGTCGAGGTAGCGCAACCTAAGCGGCGTCGGCTGGACGATAGTGCCGGCGATAACGCGGGCGGTGGGGTCGGCCTGCTTGATTAGCTCGTACAGCTCGTGGTAGGCTGCGGCGTAGATATGCGGCTCAACATTGTCCTGAATCGACGTGCGCCGGTCGGGTTCGTTGCCGATGAGCCAGCGCGCGCCGGGATTATTGGTGATGGCGTTCTTCAGCGCCGCGCCGTTGGGTGTGTAGGAAAACCCGGTTTCGCTGGTCTGGCTGAGGCGAATGACCGGCACGAACTCCATGCCCGGCGGCTGGTTCGCGTTCGGGTTGGCCATGTAGTTCAGGTACCAGCCCAGCCGCAGCGGCGCCACATTGTGATTGATAAACGTTTGCCCGTTGATGACGTTCACGCCATAGCGGCAAAGCGGGGCGGCGCTATCAGCCGCCGCGGCCACGGGCGACGGCTGCGCCGCCGCCGGCCGAGTCGCCAGAAAAATGGCCGCGACGAGGCCCACGGCGAGCGCGGCCAGACCCAATACGCGCGCTAATTTCATCGCAGCACCTCAAAGTAGGTCGGCTGGCCGCTCACGGTAACGTGCACGCGGCCATCGTCGGTTCTATCCGCTTCATCGTTAACGATTGCGCCGGCCGCGCCATAGAGGCTGATCGTCCGCACTTCTTCCGCGGCGATGGACAAGCCGGCCGTGTCCTTGCTGGCCACCGGGTTCAGCCAGGCCACGTAGAGGGCGCGGCCGGTGGCGGGGTCGTGGAACTGGTAGGCTTCCATGGTGTTGTGCCGGGTCTCCGACGGCGGCACCACGCGCACGAATTGCTTGCCGGTCAGGGTGTTGACGGTCGCCTGGTAGGCTGTGAATGACAACTTGCGATAGGGGATGGTGTCGCGCGTGACCAGCCCATAATCGCCGGAACCCTCGCCAGGATCGTGCAGCATCCACCAGATCATCACGTCCAGATCGGCGGCCAGGCTCTGCACGAATAGCTGGGCCACGTAACGCGCCTGAATCTCCTCGCTTCCTGCCTGGCCAGGCGTGTCGTTGC
>JAACJX010000321.1 GCA_014237545.1 Ardenticatenia bacterium
ACCTGTAAACCTCGGGGCGGGCTGTTGCCGGTTGTTCTGGGGCTCACTTTGGCGTTTGCCTGCCGGCCCGTGTCATCTGCCTCGACCGGGACACCGGCGGGCCCGGCTAGGCCCGCGGCAGGCGACATCCCCTGCCCCCTGTTCCCCGCCGACAATATCTGGAACACCCGCATCGACGCGCTGCCCGTCCATCCACTGTCCGATGCCTACGTCGATGCAATCGGCAGAAACGTTGGGTTTCATCCCGACTTCGGTTCCGGTATCTGGCCGCCGGAGAATGGCGGACCTATCGGTATTCCCTTCATCGTCGTCCCCGCCAACCAGGCCACGGTTGACATCGACTTCTACTACCCGGAAGAGAGCGACCCCGGCCCTTACCCCATCCCGCNCAACCCGCCCATCGAAGGNGGCCCCAGCAGCGACGGCGACCGGCATATTCTTATCGTTCAGGAAGAAGCCTGTTTGCTTTATGAGATCTACGACGCCCACCCGCGCCCCAGCGGCGGTTGGGACGCGGGTTCGGGGGCNATTTTTGACCTGCGCTCGAATGCCTTGCGTCCGGNGGGATGGACGTCGGCCGACGCGGCTGGGCTGCCNATCCTGCCCGGCCTCGTCCGCTANGAGGAGGTGCTGGCCGGCGAGATCACNCACGCGCTGCGTTTCACCGCGNCGGAGACGCAACGCGCCTACGTCTGGCCGGCCCGCCACTNCGCGTCGGATCNGACGGCCGAGCAGTTTCCACCAATGGGCGCGCGCTTCCGNCTGCGAGCGAATGTCGACATCACCGGCTTCGACCCGCAGCTACAGGTGATTTTGCGGGCGATGCAACGCTACGGCATCATCCTGGCCGACAACGGCTCGCCGTGGTATATCTCCGGCGCTCCCGATGAGCGGTGGGACAATGACATCCTGNGCCAACTGGGCCGGCTGAGCGGCGACGACTTCGAAGCGGTCGATTCATCGACGCTCATGCTTGATCCCAACAGCGGCGCGGCGCTCGTTCGCGACAAGCTGACTTTCGTGCCATCCATCGCCGCGCGTTGAGAGCTGCCCCACCTGCCAGATAAAGCAAAAGGCCGGCTTTGATAGCCGGCCTTATCAAGTCGCAAAACCCTATCTGATAATCAGGGGCAGGAACAGGTCATATCCCGGTTGCCCAGTCGCCGTTGCCGTGGGCGTGGCGGTCGCCGTCGAGGTGGCGGTGGCGGTAGGGGTTTGCGTCGCCGTCGCCGTCATTGTCACGGTCGGTGTGTTCGTCACTGTTGGCGAGGGCGTGTCGGTTGGCGTGGCCGTGGGGGTATTAGTCTGCGTCGGCGTGGGCGTCATGGTCTCCGTCGGCGTCGGNGAAGGCGTGTCGGTTGGCGTCGGAGTCGGCTCCGGGCCGATCTCGACCGAGGCCAGCGCGATATCCAGAGGCTTGTCCGCGTCGTAGATTCGCGCCGAGACGCCCTGCACCGTCGTCGCATCCACCAGGCCAATGGTCAGGTATTGCGGGGTATCCTTCAGATAGCGCGTGTTCGCCGACCGGCCATAGCCGAGGATNGTCATNCCANTGNNGNTCNNGCCNTTNGGCGTGTAGGAATCCACCAGCGCGNCATCCGGCTGGTGGAGGGTGAAGATCGAGCGACCGACGGCCGGGTCAGTGAAGTATACCCACTCCTCATCGAGCAGATCGCCGGACCAGCTTTCGCCGGCCGTCGTCGTTGTCCCGTCCGAGCGCGTCACCAGGTCAGTGGTAGGCTGTAACAGGCCGCCGGGCGTCCCCTCATATTGCAGCCAAAACAATTTGCCCGCCAGCACCTTGAGGACCGACATGCGGGCATAGGTGGGATACACTTCCCATTGGGTCGACCAATTACCGTCTACTGTGGTGGAGCGTAGAGTAACCTTGAGCGGGCCGCGGCGCGTGATCGAGGTATCGACCCCGGTCCGGCCCGGGTGGAAATAGCCGCCATCATTCGGATGAAGCATATTAGGAACGCCGCGGAAATCACCGGCCGCCCCGGTGCTCGGGTTCCACCCGATCCAGTCGTTCTCNTCTTCATCGAACATCGAGGCGAAGCCACCGCCCGTTTTGTGGTAGTGGTAGGTGGCATTATCCGTCGTAAGGCGTATCGTCTCGAAACCATAGGCGTCGACGATGTTGCTCGCTCCTACGCGATTGTTGATCTTGGGCGGCTCAAACGTCTCNCCCACGACGTCGAAATAGACGTGGTACTCGCGGGTGGCATTGGCCGGCGTNTGNCCGGTCAGCAGGATCATCAACGTGCCCGCGGCATTNCTATTCGCATTGAAGTTGCTGGCNCGGTCAAACTGGAACGGNACTTTGTTGTTGGTGGCCTGGCCTTGCTCTACCTCGACAACCCAGATGGAGTCCGGCTCAAAGCGGCCGCTTTCGCTTGCTTGCGCCAGAAGTTCGGTGAAATTGACGTCAAACTCGGCCACTTTGTCGACGCGCTCGTAGCCAGCCGCCTTAACGGTGACAGCGACCCGGTAGCTCCACTTCGCATCCAGCCACGGCGGCTCGGCCGCGGCGCTATCGGGCCAAATGAACCC
>JAACJX010000123.1 GCA_014237545.1 Ardenticatenia bacterium
CTACAAGGACAAGAACGCGCCGACTACGTGCAGGACATGTTCGCCCGCATCGCCGGCCGCTATGACCTGATGAACCGGCTTATGACCTTCGGCCAGGACGCGCGCTGGCGGCGCTACGTCATTTTCAGGGCCAACCTGCCAGCCGGCGGCCGCTTGCTCGACATCGCCACTGGCACCGGCGACATCGCCGACGAAGGGCGGCGGCAGGTGCCGGGGCTGCGGGCCGTTGGCGGCGACTTCACCATCGAGATGATGCAGGCCGGGCAGCGCATCCCCGAGAGGCGTGACATCCGCTGGACGGCGGCCGACACGCTGGCCCTGCCTTTCCCGGACGACACGTTCGACGGCGTCACGTCCGGCTTCCTGATGCGCAACGTCATCGACGTGCCCGGCGCGTTCCGCGAGCAGGTGCGCGTGACGAAGCCCGGCGGCCGCGTCGTCGTCCTCGAATCCAGCCCGCCCAAGGACAACCTGCTCAAGCCGTTCATCCAGCTCCACCTGAACCTGATCATCCCCACCCTCGGTCGCCTCGTGGCCGGGGAGAGCGACGCCTACCGCTACCTGCCCGACAGCACCCAGGCTTTCCAGGGTCCGGAGCAGCTGGCCGGCGCCATGCGCGCCGCCGGCCTCGTCGACGTGAATTACCGTCTGTTCATGTTCGGGACGATCGGGGTGCATGTGGGGACGAAGCCGGCGTAAGCGACCGGCCATAGGCCGCCGAAGTTAACGCAAAGACGCCAGGACGCAAGTCAATTGNCGACAGACGACTGACTACCAGGCTACTCTTGTCGCCCGACTCCTGTTACCCTACTGCTCCGACGCAAGGCGCCTCTGCCACCGCTCCATCTAAGCAGATATCTCTGGACAAAAATCAGATAGTTACCCCCAATAGAAAAGAGGCCGCCTGGGCGACCCCTTTTCTGTTTGTCCTTCCTTCCTTCTCCAGCGAGGCTTATNACCCTCGCTCTGTCTCCGCTACGGACGGCCTCCGCCATTGTTGCCGGGCTTCTCTGGCTTCTCCGGCTTCTCTGGTTTCTCCGGCTTCTCTGGTTTCTCTGGTTTATTTGGATTGCCCGGATTTCCCGGCTGTCCGTTCCCGTTGGGTTGGCCGTTGCCCTCCGGCGTTCCCCCACCCGGATTATCCTCGAGCTGCTGCCGGATNTGGCCCCAGCCCAGGCCGGACGCGCGCATGGCGAAGATGTCCGCCACCGGCTTGCCGGANCTGAGACTGAGGTCGTAGGCGATGTCGATCTCGCCGAAGCCATAGCCGGAGCAGAACCAGCCCATTATCTCTTCATACGGCACTCCGAACCGAGCGGCGAGGGTCACTCCCTGCGGGTGCGGTTCAGCGCCCGTGCAACCATCGCTCGCTTCCAGCGTCGCCGGAGGTGTCCCCGTCACGGTCGGAGACGGCGTTGCCGTGGGCAAGCTCGTCCCGGTTGCCGTCGGAGACGGCGTCATCGTCGGCGCGATTGTCCAGGTAGGCAGGACCGTAGTCGTGGCGGTGGGGGTGGCGCCGCACGACCGGGTGATCGTCGCGGTCAGTCGGGTTACGTGGTGCTCCGGCCGGTGGGCTTCGTCCGCCACAAAGACGCGTACTTTTACTTCCGCATCCACCGGAGCGCTGCCCCAATCCGTGTTCATCGCCACATTGATGTAGAAGCCCGCCAGCCCGCCGGCCGACAGCAGAGGCCAGCCCGGAGGAACCAACGTCACGCTCTGCACGTACTCGCTACCCTGGATGACGTTGTAACCCAGCGAGATATCTTCCGCCGCGTTATCCACGCCGGTAGCTGTGTTGGTCAGGATGCCCATCAGGCTGAACGTGTCTTCGCAACCGGTCGTGGCGATTTCGTCCGGAGTGAACGAGAGAGAGGGCTGCGGTGTGTCGTTGACCACTGGCACGGCCGGTGGCGCGCCGGCGGCGGCCGTGGTCATCTGCCCCGGCCCGACGAAGACTTCCTTGCCGGCCGAATTGACGGCNACCTGGCCTTCGGTGACGCCGTATTCGGCCGTCCCGTTCTCGCCCACGCGCACATCAAACACGGTTCCGTGGACAGTCGCCTCGCCGCCCGGCGTACGCACGACGTAGAGCGCCTCATCCCCCTGGAGCGGCACGACATCATGACGGGTTCGCCCCTGGCGCTGCTCCAACTCGACCCGCAGGGTCTCCCCCTGCCCTTCCAGGGTGACCAGCGTTAGTTCGGTCCCAGCGGCGAGGCGAGCCTGAGTACCGTCGAAGAACACCAAAGTNGCCGTGGAACCGGGGCCGGTGCGTATTTGCCGGCCGGCGCGCACCGTCTGGTTGCTNTCGGCCGCCTGCCACGCGGACTCATTNGCGTCCCTTATTTCAACCAATCCGGCCACGTCGGCCAGCGTCGCCACGTCCTTGTCCGCCGCCAGGGAGTTAAANCGCGAGGCGAGCAGTACCGCGAAGAGCAAGACCAGCGCCGCCAGACCGCCGAGCGCGACCGGTCGCCGGCCGATGTTCANNCGGGGCAGNCGCCAGGGGGATTGCACCGTCTCCGGCCGATGCCCATTACTCGANGGCNGGGGAACGGCGNGCGCCGCATTCATTCGAATCGCCATCATCACCTTACGATCCTGAATGNGAGCCGCGACCGGATCGACTTCCGGATCCGGCAATTCGCGCAAGGCGGCCGCGACCGCCAGCAGCGGAGTCAGCTCCCGATCTCGGCCCGGTAACTCGGACAGCAAAACCATGGCGGGTTTCCCCGCTTCTGCCTGCGCCAGGTATTCTTGAATATCATCATCATGAAGGTTCATTCGTCACCTCTTGTGTCGCCAGCCTCTGCGCCAACGCTCTCAAACCCCGCGCCTGAAGCGACTTGATGGCGCTCTCACTCTTGTCTAGAGCCTGGGCTACCGCGGCGATGGATTGGCCNGCGATAAAGCGCAGGACGATGACATCGAGTTGAGCGGCCGGCAATTCCTGGAGGGAAGCTTGCAGTTCGGTTGACACGATCCGGCCTAGCGCAACCTCTTCCGGCAGCTTCTCGTTGGCTGCCAGCGTCTCGTCTAGAGGTTCGTGNTTGCGAATGCTCTGCCGGCGGAAATCGTCGACCACCAGGTTGCGGGCGATTTGGAACAGCCAGGCTTGNAAAGCGATGCCCTGGAACTGAAAATCGGGCAGTTTCTGCAGCATGCGCAGNAACACCTCGGTCGTCAGGTCCTCGGCCGCGTGCCTGTCCCCAATCCGGTAGTACAAAAAGCGCTGGATGCGCGGCTTGTACCATTCGTACAGTTCGACAAGCGCGGCTTCCTCGCCGGCTTTGGCGCGGGCGATCGTTGCCTGAGTTGGTTCGCCGTTAGTCATTGTCATAGTCTGAGTCTCGCGAAAGCTCTATAGGGCATAACGCACGAGNCGGCGAAAAGGGTCGCTCAATCATACCATCTAATTAAACTTGTNATTTNCATGGGTGTGCCCGCGGGGGCGGGAAGCGCGGGCATCGCCCAATCTCATGTAGCCCTTAACCCGGCTCGAATAGCAAATTGAGGGCAATAGTCACCGCCCCGCCTGTTTGCCTGTTTACCTGCAAGATCAAGCGCCATGGAAACTCTGGTCGTGGCCGGCGCGGCGGGGGGCGACACCCAGCGGCCGACGTTCGATTTGAACGGGCAGCGCGTCCTGGGGTCGCAGCCCTACGAGACGTTTGCGGCGATCATCACCGGCTTGCAACTCTAGCCGGAGCAGCATACCCCGCGGGCGGAATCAGATACGAGTGGAGCGCGAGCCTCCACTCGTATTTTTGTCAGGTCACAGAATTGTCCAGGTAATATATGGACAAATATTAGACAATCCTGAGCGAAACCTGGACAACTGTGGGCAAAGGCTGTGCAACTTCCTAGACTCCTGCTCACACAGGCGGCACAGAGCCGCTCCAAACTCAAGCTCAACGGAGAAAAAGAAGATGAAACGCTACATGTCCCTTTTGATTCTTGTTATTCTGACCGGCGTCCTGGCGGCTTGCGGCGGCGCGGCCGCCCCGGCGCCGACCGCCGAACCCATGCCGACGACCGCGCCGGCCGTCGATCCCACAGCCGAGCCGACCGCCGCGCCGCTGCCTTCCATCGCCGAGATCGCCGCCGGCGACCCGAACTTCAGCACCCTGGTCGCCGCGCTCGATGCCGCCGGCCTGGTCGAGACGCTGGCCAGC
>JAACJX010000400.1 GCA_014237545.1 Ardenticatenia bacterium
AAGGGCTGTCGCCGCCGCCGCGCGTGTTCAACAGGCCCGGCTGCGAGATGGCCGGCCACGCGGCGATGAAGGCGATCAGCAGGACCGCGCCGATCCACGGCCAGTCGGGGCCGAACAGCCGGCCGATGGTCGCCCGAAGACGGCTGGCTGCGACTTGTTCGCTGCCGGCCGGGCCGCTGTTGTTCTGGCTACTCATCGCCGGCTCCCATCAGCCCCCATCCTGCCGCATCTGGGCCAAAAACCGGCCGAACACCGCCCGNTTAACCGAGCGGGGCAGGAAGCGCATGGCAAAAATGCCGCCGCGGTAGAACCAGCCGGGCACAACCACATCTGACCGCCNCAGGCGTTGCAGCGCGTGCCGCACCACNGAGTCGACGTCCATGCCCATCCGGTCGTCGAGNCNAGCCACGTCGAGGAACTCCGTCCGCGTCGTGCCNGGAGCCAGCNCCATNACATCCACGTGATCGGCCTGCAATTCGGCCGCCAGCCCCTCGCCCAAGAGCAGGTTGAAAGCCTTCGTCGCGGCGTAGAAGCTCCATTGGGGCGTAGCGGCAAAGCCGGTGACCGAGGAAAGGAAGATCATTCCACCTCGCCGGCGGGCGCGCATGGGCGGCCCAAACTCCCGCGCCAGCATTGCCGGCGCGCGGGTGTTCAGGTTGAGCATGCGCGTCAGATCGCCTCTGTCCATGTCAAGGAACGGGCCGGTCAAGCTGAAGCCGGCGCTGTTGACCAGCAGGCCGATCTCCAGGCCATCGGTCGCCCGCCGAATGACGGACAGGAAATCGTCGCCGCACAGATCGACCGGGACCACACGGGCGGCCACGCCGCTGGCCGCCAACTCGTCGGCCAGAGCGGCCAGGCGGTCAGCGCGCCGGGCCACGAGGACGGCGCTCAGCCCGCGCTCCGCCAGTTGGCGGGCAAACTCGCGGCCGATGCCCGACGACGCGCCCGTCACCAGCGCCCACGGCCCGTAGCGTTCGGCGAAACTGGTCATGGGGAGTAGGTGCCCAGTCCTGAGAGATCTGACTAGACGCCGGCCGCGGCAAAGGCGTCGTCGATGATCGTACCCGCCTCGGCCTGGATGCGCCGCAGGTGTTCGACCCCCTTGAAGGATTCGGCGTACACCTTGTAGATGTTCTCAGTGCCGCTCGGCCGGGCGGCGAACCAGCCGTTCTCAGTGACGACTTTGAGACCGCCGATCGGCTCGTTGTTGGCCGGGGCGCGGGTCAGCTTGGCCANGATCGGCTCGCCGGCCANCGTGTCGGCNCGGACGAGTTCCGGCGACAGGTCTTTCAGGATCGCCTTGCGCTCCGGCGTCACCGGCGCGTCGGCCCGCTCGTAGGCCGGGTCGCCGAAGCGCGCGGTCAGGTCGCGGTAATGCTCGCCGGGGTCGCGGCCGGTCCGGGCCATGATCTCGGCCGCCAGCAAATCCATGATGAAGCCATCCTTGTCGGTCGTCCACACAGTCCCGTCGCGCCGTAAGAAAGACGCGCCGGCGCTCTCCTCGCCGCCAAAGCCGTACTCACCGCTGAGCAGGCCGTCGACAAAGTACTTGAAGCCGACCGGCACCTCGGCCAGCCGTCGCCCCAGCGAGGCGGCCACGCGGTCGATCATCGAACTGGAGACGAGCGTCTTGCCCACGGCCGCGTCGGGCCGCCAGTTCGGCCGGTTCTGGAACAGATACCAGATGGCGACGGACAGGTAGTGGTTGGGGTTCATCAGGCCCGCGCTGCGGGTGACGATGCCGTGGCGGTCGAAGTCCGGGTCGTTGCCGAAAGCGATGTCGAAATCGTCCTTCAGGCGGATGAGGCTGGCCATGGCATAGGGCGAGGAGCAGTCCATGCGGATCTTGCCGTCCCGGTCGACGGTCATGAAGCCGAAGGTCGGGTCGACGTGAGGATTGACGATGTCGAGCTTGAGGCCATACCGTTCGGCGATGGGNTCCCAGAAGNCNACGCCCGCGCCGCCCATCGGATCGACGCCGATCTTGAGCCCGGCGGCGGCNATGGCGTCCATGTCGAGCACCGCGCCCAGATCATTCACGTAGGGGGTGACNTAATCATATTCCTCGGTCGTGCCGGNGGCCATCGCCCGCGCCAGCGTCCATCGCTTCACNCCGCGCAAGCCGTCGGCCAGCAATTCATTCGCCCGGTCNTGAATCCATTTCGTCGTGCCGGTGTCGGCCGGGCCGCCCTCGGGCGGGTTGTATTTGAAGCCACCGTCCTCGGCCGGGTTGTGCGACGGGGTGATGACCACGCCATCGGCCCGCGCCGGCGCGTGGCCGCCGTTGGCGTGGTCCCGGTTCCAGGTCAGGATGGCGTGGGAGATGACCGGCGTGGGCGTGTAGCCGCGGTCGCGCTGGATGACCAGCTGGACGCCGTTGGCGGCGAACACTTCGATAGCCGTCACCAGCGCCGGCTCGGATAACGCGTGGGTGTCCATTCCGGCGAACAGCGGCCCGTCGATTCCCTGACCGGCGCGGTATTCGCTGATGGCCTGGCAAACGGCCAGGATGTGGTCCTCGTTGAAGCTGCCGGCCGGGGACGTGCCGCGGTGGCCCGACGTGCCGAAGGCCACGCGCTGCGCTTGGTCGGCCGGGTCGGGGTGGATAGAGTAGTAGTCGGATACCAGTCGCGGGATGTTGGCCAGCGCCCCTTGCGGCGCGGGTTGGCCGGCAAGCTCGTGAAGCGTCATCGTGATTTATCTCCGTAATGACCAGTCAGAAGGCAGATTTGTTTACACAGAATGCAGCCCCAGATTTCAAAGATTGCGCCGATACTTCAGAGGTGAATTCGCAGCAATTGTGTCATTTGAAATGGGTGGTTCTGTTTGTTAACACGGTATCCAGACGAGTATATCAGGCCAAAGAGGGATCGTCAGATAGATAGCAGGCCGGTCCCGCTTAACCGGGATTGAGGTTTCGCGAAAGGAAATCAAGCGTTTGCTGCCATGCTTCCCCGGCGGGGCCTGGCTGGTTGTAGTTCTCCGCGGTAAGAAAGGCGTGGCCGACGCCCGGATAGANGGTGACTTCATGGGGGATGGCGAGCGTCTCCAGAGCCACCTCAAACGCTGTCGCCTCGGCCACAGGGATCTGCGCGTCTTCCTCGCCGAAGATGCCCAGCACGCCGCGGCTGTTGGCCAGCGGCGCAAGCGCGTTGGGATCGCCGGTCACGTCGCCATAGTAGACGATGGTCACCGGGAGCGCTTCCGGATGGCGCAGGCTGAGGAGCAGCGAGTGGCCGCCGCCGAAACAGAAGCCGAGGCTGGCCACGCGCTCCGGGTCCACGTTTGGCCGCGACACCAGGTAATCCAGCGCCGCGTCGAGGTCGGCNGANACCTGGGCCTCCGGCGTCCCCAGGCGCAAGTAGAGCGCGCGGGGGATCTGGCCGGTGACGCGGCCGCGATAGGCATCGGGCACGAAGACGACGTATCCCTCGGCGGCCAGCGCGTCGGCCAGNACNGTGATCTCCTCGTTCAGCCCCCACCACTCGTGGAGCATCATCACCGCCGGGTGCGGCCCTGGGCCGTCCGGNTCGGCNAGGTAGCCGAGAAGTTCGTTGCCNCCNGGATCAGTAAAGACCGTATTCGCGTAGTCGGCAGTNTCNGNGCCGAAAGCCGCGTCGGCGACGATGATCGCCNTCGGGATGGCGACCAGCAGCGCCAGCGCGGCCAGCGTGATGAGAAGTATGCGCTTGATCCAAATATTCATTGGATCATGTTAGCAACTTTTCGCCTACCTTCGCAAGAGCGTGAACAGAAGCACACCGAGCAGCAACACCCCGACCGCGATCGCGCCGATACCGAGATAGACCAGCCAGCTCGGCGTGCCGCCGGTGGTGTTGTTACCGGCCGGTACGGTCGCCGTGCCCACTTCGGCCACCGGCGTCCCCCCGTCTTCCGGTTCCGCTTCGGTAGTCGGGGTCGTGCGCAGGCGGCTGCCGAACTCGAGGCCAACCGTCTGCCCCTCGCCAACGTTGACCGTGGCGTTGGCCTGGGTCGTCATCTCCAGCGACGCCGGCAGCGTCTGGCCGACCTGATAGGCGCCGGCCGGCAAGTTGCCGAAGCAGATCGGGTCCTCCGTGCCGGTGGATGCGGCCTGACCGATGATCGTCGTGCCCTGGGCCACCGTGAGCGTCACACCGCCCACGTATCCCTCGTCGGCGTCGTGCAGGCCGTTGCCGTTGGCGTCGAGAAAGGCGTTGACGCACACGGCCGACGAACCGGCCGGGGTTGGCGTCTCGGTGGGCACGGCTTGAGTCATCGTGGCGACCACCGTGGCCGCGGCCGCTTCGGTCGGCACGCCGCC
>JAACJX010000603.1 GCA_014237545.1 Ardenticatenia bacterium
TCCTGGCAAGATGATGGCGATGACATCATCGTGTCTGGCGACCAGGAGCTGGCCATCCAGGAAGGATTGGGCGGCCGCATCCCTGAAATCAAGCCGCTGCCCTGGCCCGGTTTTCCGCCGGACCTGATGAGCATCGCAGTCGTGTTGGGCACCCAGGCCGCCGGTTCCATTCTNNTCCACGACTGGATGTATGAAAGCCGCTTCTTCTTTGTCNACCANCTGACGTTTATGGGCGCGCGCGTGGTCTTGTGCGATCCGCACCGTGTCNTGGTTCAGGGGCCGNGCAAGCTCTTCGCCAACCCGGCCGGCGTTCCCAGCCCGGACATCCGGGCCGGTATGGCCATGGTNCTGGCCGCGCTGTGCGCGCGCGGCACGAGCACGATCCATAACATCCAGCAGATTGACCGNGGCTANGNGCAAATCGAGNCGAAGTTGCGGGGGCTGGGGGCCGNAATCACACGCNTTGAATAGCCGCGCGCTCCTCAGGGCAAACAGTTATCATTAGAGGTCGCATTTCCCCTGCATTTCAGAGGCAGCGGATTTGACCACGCCCTCATCATTACGCTATAATGTAGCATTGCTTCCCTGGCATTCCGGTGAAGCACCCGGATAAGTTTCAATCAGTTAGCTTGAGACACAGGGCATTGTGCCCTGTTTTTTTGGAGAGTGTGAGATGACCAAACGTACTTATCAACCGAAAATTCGCCGCCGGATGCGCGTCCACGGGTTTCGCACCCGCATGTCCACNAAAGGGGGACGTGATGTGCTGAAGCGACGCCGCTCCCGCGGCCGTCGCGTGTTGTCCGTGTCCATGAACAGCCACACCAAACGCGTGAACTGGAACGGGACGTCGGCCACGGCTTATCGTTCTGTCAAGCGCTACGGNGGCGGCAAGTAAATCGCTGAAGATAATGTGATCCCTTCATGCTGCCCACTCAACATCGCTTGCGGCATTCGGCTGATATTGGCCTCGTCCGGCAGCGGGGGCAGCGCTGGCAACATCCAATCGTTGTTCTGTTCGTTTATATTCAACCTCAGGAGAGCGCCACGGCGAGCCGCTTTGCGATTGCCGTGGGTCGTCATATCGGCAAGGCCACAAGACGCAATCGGGTTAAGCGCCGGATACGAGAGATCTTGCGCGTCCGGTTGAGCGAGATGGCCGCGGGGTATGATTGTCTGATTGTCGCTCGNGCTGGCGCGGCCANCGCGAGTTTTGGCGAGTTAGANGGCGCGTTGGTCCAGTTGTTATCCCGCAGCGGGATTCTCCCGGAAAAACCTGTGAGTTCTGATGTTGAAGGATCACTATCGTGAAGCAAATAGCATTATTACTGATCAAGCTGTACCAAAATACGATTTCACGCGTGCTGCCGCCTAGCTGCCGGTTTACGCCCTCGTGTTCCGTCTATGGGTACCAGGCCATTGAGAAATACGGCATCTTTAAGGGCGGCTGGATGGCGATCAAGCGCATCGGCCGCTGNAACCCGTTCAATCCTGGCGGCTATGACCCCGTTCCGTGATGGAGGTGTTCCTTGCATCAATTGAGACGGCCGCTCCGGCGGCCTGCCCTCTGGCTGCTCATCGTGGCTGCCGGGGTCCTGCTTTTATCCGCTTGTAGCGGTCAGATCACCAATACCAACTGGGCGGGCCTGTCATCGGANGGGAGCCGGGTTTACCTGGCTTTTGGCCCGCGCGTACTGGCCTTTGATCCCGAAACCCAAACCCGCAACTGGATCTTCCCCAGCGAGAGCGGCGCGGTGCAGTATTATTCCGCTCCATCAGCCGAGGAAGGCCAGGTTGTGTTTGGTGATTATGGTCGGGCGGGGGGCTTCTTCTCCCCGCGCGTGACTGTTTCGATCTACGCCCTTGACAATGTAGATGCCGGCGTGCCGGCGGAGTTGTGGATCAATTCTGAATCGGCGACTGACCGGATCGTCGCGCCGCCCCTCCAGGTTGGCGAACAGCTGTTTGTCGGCACGGCCGATAACCACATCCTGGCTCTTAATGCCGGCGACGGCAGCGAGATATGGGATTACGAGACCGGCCACGCCATTTGGGGGAAGCCACTCCACCACGACGGCACGCTCTACGTCAGTTCGATGGATTGGTCGGTCTATGCCCTAAACGCCGCCACGGGCGAGTTGGTGTGGCGCACGCCATTGGGCGGCGCTCTGGCCAGCGGCCCGGTNTTGGGCGAAGACCTGATCTACGTGTCCAGCTTTGACGGCAACGTGCATGCCCTTGATTTGGCCTCCGGCGNAGTCCAATGGTCCGCGCCCGCTTCAGATTGGGTGTGGGGCGCGCCGGCATTNGCCGACGGCGTTATTTACTACAGCGACATCCAGGGCAATATTTTCGCCGCGGATGCGGAAACAGGTGAGCAAATCTGGACGAAGTCCACCGGGCATCGCGTTCAATCGACTCCTGTCGTGGCGGGTGATACGCTGTACGTCGCTTCCCAGGATGGAGCGGACACGCCGACCGGCGCGCTGACGGCGTATTCAACGGCCGACGGCGTGCAGAAATGGACCCAGCCCACGAACGCGCCGGTTTTGGCCACGCCTGTTTTGGTGGGCGATGACACCATTGTGGTGGGGTTGCAAAATGCGGATACCCTGCTCATCGGATTTGACCTGGCAACGGGCCAGGAGCTCTGGCGCTACTCGCTGCCGGAGAGCGATAATTAATCGCAGGAGAGTGCCGCCATGTGGGATACCCTAATCGTTAACCCCATGATCAATGCCCTGCTTTTCTTTTATGATTTGCTGGGCAACAACTTCATCCTGGCGATCGCCGTCTTTACCATCGTGATCCGGTTAATCACGCAGCCGCTCAACATGCGGCAGCAACGGGCGATGGCCAAGACCCAGGAGATCCAGCCACAGATTCAGGCGATCCAGAAGAAGTATAAAGATAACCCCCAGAAGATGCAGGAGGAGTTTCGGAAGATCGGCTACAATCCGGCGGACACACTCACCGGATGTTTGCCCACGCTCATCCAATTCCCCATCCTCATCGGTCTGTATCAGGCCATCATCATCGTGCTGGGCTCCACGCCGCAGTCGCTGTTTGAACTGGTGCCGCGGGTCTACCCCGCCATCAACCTGACACCTCTTATTCCGGTCGAAAACAAATTTTTGTGGCTGAACCTGAGCCAGCCGGACCCATTCTTTGTCCTGCCCATTATCGTGTTTGCCAGTATGTTTATTCAGCAGAAGCTGCTCGCGCCTTCCACGAAAGGTCAGGATCAGAAGGATAATCCCGCGGCGGCGATGACGCAGTCGATGCAGTACACGATGCCGCTGATGTTCGGCTTTTTCTCACTCCAGTTCCCGGCTGGCTTGTCGATCTACTTCATCCTGGCCAACATTATCGGTATTTTCCTGGGGCTTTACACGCGCCGGATCACCGACAAGGAAAGGGCCGAGCGCGCCGCAAAGGGCTTGACCACGCCCTATGTGATTGACGCTGAAGAGGACAAGAGCCAGAAGGTAACCCAGCCGAAGAGCAAGCAATCGCCCAATGGCTCGACCACTGCTAAGAGCAAGTCCTCAACGAGTCAGACCGCGTCGAAACGGAAGAAACGATCCGCTAAACGGTGATAGATTATGGCATTTTCTTCGAATCAGGAAATTGAATCTCGAGGCGCGACGGTCGATGCGGCCGTCAGTGCCGGTCTTGAGCGCCTGGGGGTTACCCGTGACCAGGTGAAAGTGATCGTCATTGATGAAGGAAGCCGGGGTCTACTGGGCATCGGCAGCCGCGAGGCGATTGTGCGCCTGATCGTGAACCCCGCAGAAGACCAGGCCGCCAAGACGGCCGCGCCACCCCCACCCCCACCCGCGGCCCAAGTTCCCCCGCCAGTGAGGGAAACACCTAAGCCCGCCCCGGCGGTCGCCAGTAAGCCGGCTCCGCGCCCCGTTCAGCAACCCCAGACGTCTGGCGAAGGCGCAGAAGACGAGGATGACGCTTCCACGGACACCCCGGCTAATCTGGAGTCGGAAAAGGAAGTCGCGGTCGAGATTATCTCCACCCTAATTGACAAAATGCATGTGAAGGGCGAGGTCAGCGGATACACCACCGAGCCCGATGATCTCACCGGCCAGCGCGTGAACATGATCGAGATCAAGGGCGATGACCTGGGCGTATTGATTGGCCCGCGAGGCGAGACGCTTGACTCATTGCAATTCTTGAGTCGTCTTATGGTTGCCCACCGCCTCCACCGGCGAGCGAATTTCGTTGTCGACGTGGAAGGCTTCCGCCAGCGTCGCGAGCAGGCGCTGACTCGCTTGGCGGAGCGTATGGCCGATAAGGCCCGCCAGCGTGGTGAGCCGATCGGCCTCGAGCCGATGTCGGCCTACGAGCGCCGCATCATTCACATGACGCTGCGCAATTCGGAGTTCGTTTATACCGAGAGCACCGGCGAGGGCAAGCAGCGTCGCGTGCGCATTATCCCCAAGCAGTAGCCTTCTATCAGCTATCCCAAACAAACAGGGCCGCGCAAATCACGCGGCCCTGTTTTTTATAGGGGCAGACGCCGCCTCTAGAGACTGACAACTCTGGCGTGAGTTACGGCCTTGATACTGGACAACTCCCGCAGCGTGGCGTCATCCGGCTCTGTGTCCAGGTTGATGAAGGACATCGCCTCGCCGCCCGGCCGAACGCGCCCCANTCGCCACTCGCCAATGTTGACGCCATGACTGGCNAGCAGAGTGCCGACCTGGCCGATCACGCCGGGAACGTCGAGGTTTTGCATGACGAGGACGAGCCCCTCCGGCCGGGCCTCCAGCCGATACTCATCAATTTGCACGATGCGNGGCTCGCTGCCCCCGAACAGGACCCCCGCCAGCAGCCGCTGGCCGCCCTCCCAGATCGCGCGGCTCGCCACCAGGTTAGGGTAATCCAGGTTGTTCAGGCCGACGGTTTGGGTCGTGGTGATGCCAATCTCGTTGGCCAGGGTGGGGGCATTGATATAGTTCACCGGTACGTCGCTTACCGCGGTAAGGATTCCCTTCAGCATGCCCGCCCCAATGGCCCGCACAAGATTGCCGACCAATTCGCCATGCACTTCGATCTCGATGCGTTTGATAGGTTTGTCGGCTAAACCGGCATGGAGTCGCCCCAGCGTCTCCGCCAGGTCTAGATAGGGCTTGATTCCGGCAAAGTCCCCCTCCACCTCNAAAGGCATATTGACGGCATAGGAAAAGTCAGTGCCTCGCAGTGCCGATACCACCTGATTGACGATCTGGATACCCACGTCTCGTTCCGCCTCGAGNGTGCTTGCGCCCAGGTGNGGTGTGTGGATCACATTNGGCAGTCCGATCAGGGGATGACCCTTATCNGGCGGCTCGGACGAGTATACATCCANCGCGGCGGCGGCCAATTTGCCGTTTTTCAACGCCTCGGCCAGCGCCGGNTCATCCACCAGCTTTCCCCGCGCGGTGTTGATCAGAATCGCCCGATCTTTCATGCGGGCGATCGATTCGGCGTTAATCAGCTTGGCCGTCGCCGGCACGAGGGCCGTATGAAGCGTGACGTAGTCAGATTCGGCNAGAAGATCCTCCAGATCGACCAGCAAAACTCCTAAATCTCGTGCCGTTTCTTCCATGATTGCCGGATCACAAACCAGAACGTGCATGCCGAATGACTTGGCCCGTTCGGCGACGAGCTTTCCCACCCGGCCAAAACCAACGATGCCCAAGGTCTTACGGAATAGCTGCGTGCCGACGAAATCGCCGCGCCGCCACTCCCCATCCAGCAGAGAAGCGTGAGCCTGGGGGATGTGGCGGCTGGCGGCCAGCATCAGNGANAGCGTCAGCTCGGCCGTCGCGATGCTGTTCGCGCCGGGCGTGTTCATCACCACGATCCCGCGCATTGAAGCGGCCCTGACATCAATATTGTCCACGCCCACCCCGGCGCGGCCGATCACGCGTAGTTGCCTCGCCGCCTCAAGGAGATCGGCCGTCACCCGGGTTCCGCTGCGCACGATGAGACCGTCGTACTCCGGGATGATCGCGAGCAGTTGTTCGGCGCTNAGCCCGGTATTCACGTCGGCGGCGACGTCATCAAATCCCCGCAGCATTTCCAGCGCGGCCGCGCCGAGTTTGTCTGATACCAAAATTCGATACATGACGTTCTGGTTTATCACATCGAACGCCGCGCCCTAGGCAAAATACCCATCCATCGCGGCGAGGAGTTCTTCCAGCTCATGCATTTGGGTGTCACCCATGTGGGCGATGCGGAAGGTCTTGCCCTTCAGGTCGCCGTAGCCGTTGGAAATGATCATGCCATGACCGCGCAGGTACTTGTTCAGGGCAGAGATGTCGATGTCGAGGTTGTTGGCGACACAAGTCACGGTTGGTGATTCATAGCCGGCGGCCGAAAATATTTCGAACCCCTTCGACTTGGCCCAATCCAGCGTGCGGTCGCGCATCGCCAGATGGCGGGCGAACCGATTCTCCATCCCTTCCGCCATCATATCGTCCAGTTGCCGATCGAGCGCGTAGAGCAGGGAAACNGCCGGCGTGGCGGGAGTCTGATTCTTGGCGATCGACTTNGCCAGGCTGATGAANTCGAAGTANTAACCACGGGCTGGAACTGTCTTGGCCTTGGCCATGGCTCTATCCGAGACAGCGCAAAACGCCAGGCCTGGCGGCAGCGCAAACGCCTTTTGGCTCGAAGCCAGCACCACGTCCAGGTCCCAGGCATCCATCTCGATGCGCGCACCCGCCAGGCCGCTGACTGAGTCGATGAGGATCATGATGTCCTCGCCGCCCGGCATGGCGCGNATNGCTTGCGCGATCTCCTGGATCGGGCTGGTAGCGCCGGTGCTGGTCTCGTTATGCACGACCGTCACGGCGTCGAATTCGCCGGTCGAAAGCCGGTCGACGACCTGTTCCGGCAGGATGGGCTGGCCCCANGGCACGGACAGGATTTCCATCTCCTTCCCGTTCATGCCGACGACGTCGCTGAAGCGCGAGGCGAACGCGCCGTTGACGCAGGTAAGAGCTTTCTTGTTGACGCAGTTACGCGCCGCCGCTTCCCATAACCCGGTTCCGGAGGATGCTGTGATCAATACGGTCTGATTGGTGAAGAAAACCTTCGACAGCTTCGGCAGGATGCTGCCGATCAGGTCGGCGCATTCCGGCATGCGGTGGCCGACCATCCACTGGGACTGCGCGTCGAGTATTTCCGCGCGGACCTCTGTTGGGCCGGGAATGAAGAGTTTGACGTGTTGGTCAGGGCGCACTGAAGAATGCTTGCTGGAATTTTGATTCGAGGTGTTCATCGTTAAATTTTACGACTCCTTTTTGGATCAGGTATTGTGCTTTCAGGCTGATTGATTGATATTGCATCGACCCCTTGCTAAGNATTCGCAATTCGGCCGGGCCGCCGGCCACTCCCAGCAAAGGGGCGAGGCTGCTACTTTCGATAAAGATGGGGGCGCGCTCCCGCACCTTAGGGCGAGACACGACGCCGCCAAAGCCAACGAACAGATCGACNGCTTCGCCGGCCAGTAAATCGCTNACGCCATCNCCGATCAANAGGGAGCGACCGAGTTGATCGCGCATGAANTCGCGCACGATCTGGGCNTTGCCGTCACTGATGGTTAGTGCGCCTTCAGTGTAGGTCATATAGCGCGTGTTGTCAGTCTCGGATTTTTCCCACCATTGGCCGGATAGTTCGTTGTAGGTGATCCCGACCGCGCGAATTCGCTCGCGCGGGATGCCCAAAGAGATGCCGAACTCCTCGACCGGCTCGGCCAGCCCGCCGCTGATGATGTAAACCTTGTGGCCCAATGACTCCAGCGCGGACACCACNAGCGCCGCGTCTTCGACGATGTTGCGCTTGTAACTGTGGCGGATATCCAGGATTTGCTGACGGGTAGGCCTCAGCGTCCGCAGGCGCTTGGCATACACCTCTTCCAGGTCGATCGCGCCGTCCATCGCCGCCTGGGTCAGGAACTCGACCCGCTGCCGCTTGCCCAGGGCGTCGGCCAGCACGTCGATACCCTCGACCCGTGTCAGGGTGGAGTCGCAGTCGAAAAATACGTGCTCGANGGGGGGCCAGCGCATGAGTGTCTTGATTGGGTCTTTGGGTAAGGGGATTGAGGTCGCCGGTACATTCAGCTAGCAATCCATTGGCGATTCTAGTAGGGAAGCGGGGTTTTGCCAATGGATGATTCACCCGAGATCCAGCTACAANAGGCTACTGCTGACCAGCCGCGCCAATCCTTCGTCCAGCGAAAGTTGGGCGCGCCAATGGACCAGGGCGGCGGCCTGTTCGGCATCGGCTATCTGCAGGGGGTCTTCTCCAGGTCGATCGGGAAGCNCNCCTGGNATNGGCCGGCCGCCGCGGTTCACGATCCGGTAGATTTCCGCCACCACNTCCGCAATTCGAACNGCGCGACCGGTGCCCAGTTCAACTGTCGTGCCAGGCGATAAATCGGCACTTAAAGTCGCCACGATGCCGCCGACAATATCGTCGATGTATATCCAGTCCTTTTGCTGTTCGCCGGACGTCATGGGGAAGTCCTCGCCGGCCAGAGCCGCGTGCAGCGCGGCCGGCACCAACAGGTGTGGGGGCTGGTGCGGCCCGTAGGCCTGGAAGAACATGGCCCCCTGAATTGGCCAGCGTGCAGTCCGGGCATACATCTTGCAGAACGACCAGGCGGCGGCNTTGCTGGCCGCGTAGACATTCATGTCCGTCCGCTCCCCCGGCGTGCGAGCGACGATGAANTGGGATACGTCCAGACCGTCGGACTCANAGCAAGCGNGCAGNAGGTTCAACGTGCCGGTCACGTTATGGCTCACCGCTGTGTTGACATTGAGAAACGGATCGCTGACGCCGACAGCGGCCAGGTGAATCACTTTGTCGGGTCGCGCCTGCCGCACTGCCCGGGCCGTCAGCTGGTAATTGCGTAAATCGGCATACACCACGTCCAGGTCCGGCCTGAGCTTGTTCAGTGGGGTGGGCAGGGGCGTGCCGCTGCCGAACTCCTCCAGCAGCAGGAGTATGACTTCCGCGTCGGCCATCAGGCGCGGCACGAGCGCGCGGGCGATGAATCCGGTGGCCCCGGTAACCAGAATGCGAGGGCGGCTCATGAGTTGAGATAGGCCTTGTACCAGCCCATTGTCTCCTTTAGCCCACCGGCCAGNGTGTATTGCGGNCGCCAGCCGATCGCTTGTTTGGCTTTCTCCGGGCTCAGGTATTCGTCGAGGATCTCGTTTTTNACTTCGTTGAGGATGATCGGCTCGAGCGCCGGATTGCCCGACAGGGCGACGATGGTGCGGACAACTTCCAGCGCAGACACGGCNCAGCCTGAGCCAAGGTTAAACGGTTCGCCTCGCACGCCGGCATCGGTCAGTTTCTCCGCCAGCATTAAATAGCCGCGAACGGCGTCGGCCACGTAGAGATAATCGCGCCGGAATGAGCCGTCGGAGCGAATGACCGGTTGCTCGCCGTTCAGGACGCTGCGAATCGTGCCGGGGATGAGCCGGTTCCAGCTCAGATCGCCGCCGCCAAAAAGATTAGAGCAACGCGTCACGGCGATGGCCAGGTCATACGTGTGGGCAAATGATTGGGCGATCAGGTCAGCGCAACTCTTGGACACTTCATAAGGATGCCGCCCCTGAAGCGGATACCCCTCCAGGTAGGGCAAATCTTTCTGCTCGCCGTAGGCCTTCTCGCTGCTGGCGACGACAACTCCGCGCACGTCGGGCGCGTGCCGGACAGCTTCCAGCAGGAGCCAGGTGCCGCGGATATTTGTTTCGAACGTGGCCACAGGCTCCCGGTTGGCCACGCCAACGATCGTTTGCCCGGCCAGATGGAAGATGGTGTCGATCTGCCTGTCGATCAGGGTATCCTTGATCAGGTCATAGTTCAGGAGATCGCCATATACCTGCTCGATCTCGCCTATCAACCCCGTTCTGACGAGTTGGGAATCAGGCTCCCGCATGCGGATCAGCCCCACGACGGCCGCGCCGCGCTCAAGCAGCGCGGCCGTCAGCCATGAGCCGAGAAAGCCGGTACAACCGGTGATGAACACCCGCCGCCCGCGCCAAAATGACTCCTTCTCTTTGTCCCGACTCAACTTCCTTCTCCGGAGCGAAAAGCGGGGGCTACCGATTCTGCTTTTCCAACGCGATCTCGGCCGCGCGCAGGGTGTTCTTCATCAACATGGCGATGGTCATCGGCCCGACGCCACCCGGAACCGGGGTGATCGCGCCGGCAACTTCCTTGGCCGATTCGAAGTCCACGTCGCCGACCAGACGGTAGCCGCGCTTGGCCGACGGGTCGGGCTTCTGGTTGATGCCGACATCGATGACGGCCGCGCCCGGCTTCAACATGTCACCCGTGATCATTTCCGTCTGGCCGATCGCCGCGATGACGATATCGGCGCGGCGAATGTGCTCGGCCAGGTCGCGGGTGCGGCTGTGGCAGATCGTCACGGTCGCGTCGCGCTTCTGCAGCAGCATGGCCACTGGCAGGCCGACGATATTGGAACGGCCGACCACGACCGCTTCCGCGCCGCGAATAGGAATACCGCTCTCCTCGAGCAAGACAATGCAGCCATAGGGCGTGCAGGGGATGAAGAGCGGATCCCGTCCTTTCATGGCCAGACGGCCGATGTTCACCGGGTGAAAACCATCGACATCCTTTTCCAGGCTGATCGTGTTCAGCACCGCTTCTTCGTTAAGATGTTTCGGCAGCGGCAATTGGACGAGGATGCCGTTGACGTTGGGATCCGCNTTCAGAGAGGCCACCAGTTGCTCTACCTGCTCTTGCGTCGAATCGGCCGGCAGTTCGTGGCCGATGGAGCGAATCCCNAGCTCTTCGCACGTCTTGCGCTTGCTGCGTACGTAGGTGGCCGAAGCGGGGTCTTCCCCGACGAGAACGGTGGCCAGACCCGGCGTGTAGCCGTAATCTTCCTTCATGCGCGCCACTGATTGGCGCACCTGTTCGCGAACGCTCTCGGCAATGGCCTTGCCGTCAATGATAGAAGCTGTCATATTGTTTACCTTCCTGTCGTGAAACAAAAAAAGCCTCTACCTGAAGTGAGAGGCTTGAAAATAAGTCCGCGGGGGGTGAGNAATGGCTCCTACTTCGGGAGAATATTGGTGCCCATGAATTTATCGAGCCAAATTCCAAGGGCAACGGCCAGCGATAGGGTCGTAAAGATCATATAGATGGCGCCATACTCAGCCGGGGTTGTGCCAATCAACATCGTGATCAATACAGTCAGGCCAAAACCAACGGCGATAGAGATAGCGGCCAGAATAAGTCTTTTCACCAACATGAATGAGTGCCTCCANTTGTGTGTTCCATCACAAACCAGAATAATTGTAGCAGATTGCTCCATGCCCGCAAGCGAGTTCGAAAGTAGCGCCCAGCTATTANANCAGCTGAGAATGNCTGATTTAGCAGATNGGTGGTGCNNCAATNGTAANGGATGGAACAAGGTTTTTCGACGATTCNGGANCCTGAGATAGAGTCAAATTAGATAATTACCTAACGTGTANCGGAGTTTGTGCTATAATTCCCATGCGTATTTAAACCTCAACGCTCTNAACCGATCGTCCCCACTCCCATGCCGCCCTTCGGTTTAAATACCAACTCCAATGAGGGGGTAAACGCGTGATAGAAGAACAACCGAAAAGCCCATCGCGGGCCAATTCAACCTGGCGACTTTTGGGCTATCTGAGGCCCTACGCCGGCTATTTCAGTTTGGCGTATATCGCCATGCTAATCGGCACAGGCCTCAACCTGATCGTCCCCCAGATCATCGCCTGGGCAATTGATTATGGGTTGGCCGAAGGTCGCGCCTCTACCTTGATCGCCGCCGGGGCGATCATCATGGGCATTGCTCTNGTACGTGGTATCCTCGGCTTCCTCCAACGCTATTACGGCGAGTGGTTGACTCATCGCGTGGCCTACGACTTGCGCAACGAGTTCTATAACGCCGTTCAATATCNGCCCTTCGCCTTCCACGACCAGAGCCACACCGGCGATTTGATGAGCCGGGCCACGAGCGACATCAGCGAGTCCGAGCGATTTGCCGGCATCGGTCTGATGGATCTGACGGCCACCATCCTGTTGCTTGTCGGCGTCATCGTGGCGATGATGTTGGAATCGGTTCCCCTGGCCTTGTTGGCCATGATCCCGTTTCCGATACTGCTCATCACCACCATCCACTTCGGCATGACGGTCGAGCCGATGTTCAAACGGATCCAGGAACAGATGGGCATCCTGTCAACCGTCATGCAGGAGAGCCTCACCGGCATTCACGTCGTGAAGGCGTTCGCTCGCGAGCCGCATGAGTTGAACAAATTCGATCGCGAAAATAACGAATGGTTCGACCGCCGGCAGGGACTGATCAAAAAGTGGGCCAATAACTGGCCGTTCATGACCTTCCTGATCATGATGAGCATTTTCTTGCTGTTGTGGTTTGCTGGCCCTTCGGCTCTGGCGGGCGAGATCACGGTCGGCTCTCTCTTCGCCCTGATCTCCTACGTGCTGATGCTCAACACGCCCGTGCAGCGACTGGGGTTCCTCGTTAATCTGGCGGCCACTGCCGGGGCAAGCGCGTCGCGCGTGTTCGAGATCATGGATCTCCCGCGAGAAGTGGCCGATAACCCCGAGGCCCTGGAGCTAGTCAAGACCAAAGGCGACGTCAAGTTTGACCACGTGTCGTTCTCNTATCGCGATGGTCTGCACGTGCTGGCGGATGTTGATTTTCATGCCGAGCCAGGAGCGCGAATCGCACTAATTGGCCCTACTGGTTCGGGGAAATCAACCATAACCAACCTGATTCCCCGCTTTTATGACGCGACTAACGGCCGGGTCTTGGTGGACGATCACGATGTCCGCGATTTGCAGCTAAACAGCCTCCGCTCCCATATCGGCATCGTCTTGCAAGAGCCTTTCCTCTTTAGCCAGACCGTAAAGGAAAACATCGCCTACGGGCGCACTGATGCCTCGATGGAGGACGTCATCGCCGCCGCGAGGGTGGCGCGGGCCCACGAGTTCATACTCGAACTGGAAAACGGCTATGACACCCGGGTCGGCGAGCGCGGCGTGACCCTGAGCGGCGGCCAGAAGCAGCGCATCGCCATTGCCCGCGCCTTGTTAGCCGACCCGCGAATCCTCATACTCGACGATTCGACCAGCAGCGTGGACACGGAAACCGAACATCTTATCCAGGAAGCGCTTTCCGAATTNATGAAGGGACGGACGACCTTCATCATCGCCCAACGACTGCTGACTTTGAAACACGCCGATTGCATCCTGGTGGTGCAAGACGGCCGCATCGTGGAGCGCGGGACCCACGATCATCTGCTGGCTAGCGGTGGTTTGTACCGCCAGATATACGACTTGCAATTGAAAGATCAAGAGGAATTTGTGGCGCTGCAAGGGCGAATGGCCGCCGAGGCGAGAGGGTGAGGTCGAAATGACGAAGGAAAATCCGACAATCGACGTTGAAGAACTCTCCCCGGCCGAAAAGGTTCAGGCCGCTCGCGAAGCGCGCGAGGCGAAGATCCGGCAGCTCTTGCGCGATGACGATGAGATGTTGGGCAAGGCTTATGACAGCCGGCTGGTCAGGCGCTTGTTCACCTACATCGCGCCATACAAACGAAGCCTGATNATCGCCGTCATCCTGATGACCACGAGTTCCCTCATGGGTACGGCCGGGCCGGCCATTATCGGTTTCGCAATCGATAGAGGCATTCGGGCCGGTTCATTGGAAGTGTTGCGGTTCTGGACGCTGGTGTTTCTGTTCACTACCGTCGCCGAATGGCTGACAAACCGGGCGCGGGTGCGTATCATGGCCTTTGTCGGCACCAAAATCGTCGCCGACGTCCGCAGTGAGCTATTTCGCCACCTCCACCGGTTGACGCTCAACTTCTACAGCAACTACAGCGTCGGCCGCCTGATGAGCCGTCTGATCGGCGATGTCGGCGTTCTGCTCGACTTCGTCACCTGGTCGATCACGGGTCTCTTCCGGTCGGTTTTCAATCTGGTCGGCATCGTCATAGCCATGTTGTTGCTGAGCTGGCAACTGGCGCTGGTGGCCTTTGCGGTGATGCCCTTGATGATCCTGCTAACCAACTACTGGCGCGAGCGTGTGCGCCAGGCCTACCGGGCGACTCGCCAGCGGCTGGCGCTCATCAANGGTTACCTGAATGAGTCGATTTCCGGCATCCGCGTCACCAAGAGCTTCACGCGGGAGGAGCGCAACTTCCAGCATTTTGATGACCTGAACCTGTCGTTTTTCGACGCCAACATCCAGGCCACTCGCCTGGCGGCGCTGTTCTTCCCGGGGGTCGATTTCATCGGCTCGCTGGCCACCGCGCTGGTCGTGGGTGTAGGGGGTTGGCTGGTGCTGGGCGACGCGCTGACGGCCGGTACCCTCGTCGCCGTGGTGCTCTACGTAGAGCGCTTCTTCGACCCCATTCGCGAGTTGGCCCAACGGTACAATACCTTCCAGGCGACGATGGCCGCCTCGGAGCGGCTGTTCGAACTACTCGANCTGGAGCCCGACATGGTGGACGCGCCNGACGCCGTCCCTTTGCCGGAGATTCAGGGTGAGGTCGAGTTTCGTGACGTCTCCTTTTCNTACCGCAAGGATGGCCGTTACGTTCTCCGGGATNTTAACCTTCGAGCTGAACCCGGCGAGCGCATCGCCCTCGTCGGCGAGACCGGGGCCGGCAAAAGCACGATCATTCGCCTTCTGTCGCGCTTNTACGANGTGACNGAGGGATCGCTGACCATCGACGGCTACGACGTGCGCGACGTAACCAGCGATAGCTTGCGCCAGCAGCTGGGNATCGTCCTGCAGGACACATTCCTTTTCACCGGCACCGTGGCCGACAACATTCGCTACGGCCGCCTTAACGCGACTGATGATGAGGTGCTGGCCGCCTCTAAGGCCGTGGGAGCCCACGACTTCATCACTCGCATGCCCGACNGCTANGACTCCGAGGTNGGCGAAAACGGCAGTAACCTGAGCGTGGGCCAGAGGCANCTGATCTCTTTTGCGCGGGCGCTCCTGGCCGACCCGCGCATCCTCATCCTGGACGAAGCGACCAGTAGCGTCGATACGGCCACTGAGCGAATCATCCAACGCGCGCTGGACACGCTGATGGAGGGGCGTACGAGCTTTGTTATCGCCCACCGTTTGAGCACTATCATCAACGCGGATCAAATCGTCGTGTTGGACCACGGTCGCATCGTTGAACGGGGAACCCATCAGGAACTGTTGGCCCGGCGCGGCCGCTATTTCAATCTATACACGATGCAGTGGGCTCAGCAGAATCAGGCCGCATTTTCTGTGAACTGATTCGGTGTTGAATAACAAGAGGGGCAGAGGATAGCCGGTGGAGACTATCCTCTGCCTTTATATTTCGGGCTAGATTTTGGCTGCCAATTCGCGAATTGCCGCGGCGGCGTCCGTGCCGACTTCGAAGGCGATGAGGCGCCGGTGATTGTCGCGCAAGGCCTGCGCGTCGCCTAATGCCTGCGCTTTCTTCAAGACNTTGAAGCTCATACTGGATTGCGATTGTCCCGCCTCGTCAGGAATAGCAACGTCCGCGACGGCANNGGACACAAACTGGACGAACAGGCCGTTGCCGCGGTCCCCCTTGTGCAACTGGCCGGTAGAGTGCAAATAGCGCGGCCCAATGCCGACCGTTGTCGCCAATCCCGTGCGCAGGTGGATCGCCTGTCTCAACGCCTGCAGCGCGGTTTCAGCCTCGGGCGTCGGCTGAATGTACGCCTGGATGGCTACGTAATCGCCGGCCTTGGCTTGGGCCAGGAACTGGTCGAGCGCGCCGGCATTCAGCTCAGTGAACGTCCCGGCCGGCAACGCCCCTTTTTCGGCAAACTCACTCACGACCGCTCTCGCCTTAATCTTGGCGTCCTCGACGTTTGGCTGGTCAAAAGGATTGATGCTCAGGAAATGACCAGCGATGGCGGTGGCCATTTCCCACAGGAAGAACTGCCCGCCGATATCATAGAGGTCTTGTAGCTTCAACGTGACCACTGGGTGGCCTGCTTCGGCGAGACGGGCGACAAACTGGTCGTGTTGGTTGTCTCCTTCCAGCCGGAGATGCACGAAGAGCCGGTCTGGGCCATAGGTGTCGATAGGCGCTGNNGGCTCGCCCACAACCGGCAGCACCCCTTTGCCCTCTTTGCCGAGGCTTTCGGCGATCAGCTGCTCTGCCCAGTCGCCAAAGCTNGCCAANGGTAACGACGTGACGAAGGTNACTTTGTCGCGNCCNGCTTGCGCCATNTTGCCCANCGTCGCCCCCAGGCGGGCGGCGANGTTATCGCCGATGGCTTCGCAGTGGCAAAGCGAGGCGTTCGAAGCCATGACCGCGGCGCGCTCCNGCAGGGTGGCGACATCGACACCCACGAGAGCCGCCGGCACAAGCCCGAAATAGGACAGTGCCGAATAGCGGCCGCCGATGTTGGAATCATTCAGGAACACATCGCGGAACCGATAGCGGGCGGCCATCTCGGTGATCTTGCTGCCGGGGTCGGTAATGCCGATAAAGTGGCTGCCGGCTTCGGCCGCTCCGACCGCCTCCACCATCCGGTTGTAGAAATACTTGAACGCCGATAGCGTCTCCACCGTGCCGCCGGATTTCGTGCTGACGATGACTAGAGTCCTGGAGAGGTCAACCGCGTTCTCCGCGGCGCGGACGGCGTCGGCATCCGTTGTGTCCACTACCACAAGATCGAGATAGGGGAACGGCATGTTGGCCGGGCGAGCCGGGCGGCCGAACGTCTTCTGGAACAACTCCGGCGCCAGGCTCGAGCCGCCCATTCCCAGGAGCAACGCGTGAGTGTATCCCAATTGAACTATCTCTTCCGTGAATGTCTTCAGAGCGTCTACCTTCTGGGCCAGCGAGTCCATGACATGGAGCCAGCCGAGCCGGTTAGTGATCTCCGTCGGATTGGGCTTCCAAACCGTGTAGTCATGCGCCCAGATGCGACAGATGACCTGCTGCCGACAAAGCGACTGCAAGCCGGCCTCGACGCTCTGCTCGTCATTTCCCAGAGTCCACGATGACGCGCGCCATTCCTTGTCCAGTTCATCCCGCTTTTTCATGACCGCCTCGACAAGCGAATGGAAGCGCCGATCCGACGCGGCCAAATGCTCCCGCTGGAGCGTGCCGGCTATCGCCTCAACGTCAATTCCGAGACGCGCCAACTCCGCCAGGTGGGTCTGGGCGGCA